>NZ_JBSGZP010001175.1:0-1009 GCF_053611065.1 Streptomyces sp. NPDC054840 | reverse complement strand
GTCCCCACCGGACCGGGAGGCCCTCGTCGTACGCGGATCTCGTCGCCCCCGGGGCGGCAGCCGCTGCCGGAACCCCTCTCGTGCGGTCGCGGGAGGGGCGTAGGCTGCGGTCAGCCCGGGGAGGGCGCGGGAACGGGGAGGGAGTTCTTCCGATGCGGGGCGCGTTACTGGAGGGGCGTTACCGGCTGGAGCGCAGGCTCGGGGCCGGTGGGATGGGCGAGGTGTGGCAGGCCCGGGACCTACGACTCGACCGGGAGGTCGCGGTCAAGGTGATCTCCCGGGGCGTGGCCGGCGACCACCTCCTGGAGGAGCGGTTCCGCAAAGAGGCCCGCACGGCCGCGGGCCTGACCCACCCTCGGATCGTGACCGTCCACGACCACGGCGAGGTCGAGGTCGACGGCGTCCCGGTGCTCTACCTCGTGATGGAGCTGGTTCAGGGGCGGCCCCTGACCGCCGTGCTGGGCGACCACCGCTCGGGTGCGGACCCGGCCGCCGTGATCCGGTGGGCGGTCCAGATCTGCGAGGGCCTGGACGCGGCACACCGGGCCGGTGTGGTCCACCGGGACATCAAGCCGGCCAACATCATGGTCCACGGCCCCGCCGAGGCCGACGTCACCATCTGCGACTTCGGTATCGCCCGCCTCGCCGAGGAGACCGGAACCGGTCTGACGGCCACCGGCGCGGCCATCGGCACGCCGGCCTACATGTCCCCGGAACAGGCCCGCGGCGACCGCCGCATCGACGGCCGCAGTGACCTGTACTCCCTCGGCTGCATGCTGTACGAGCTGCTGTCCGGCAGGCCGCCGTTCACCGGCTCCGGGCTGTCGGTGCTCTCGCAGCACCTCACCAGTGAGCCCGCCCCGATCAGGGACTCCCGGCCCGCGGTGCCCGAAGAACTGGAACGGCTGGTGCTGGAGCTGCTGGCCAAGGAGCCCGCGGCGCGACCGGCCGATGCGCAGCAGGTGATCGACCGGCTGCGCAAGGGGGCGAAGCGTGTCCGGCCCCGGCC
>NZ_JBSGZP010001174.1:0-1009 GCF_053611065.1 Streptomyces sp. NPDC054840 | reverse complement strand
TCTTCATGTCACCGTGCCTCAGGCCTTGTCGTCCTCGGCATCGGCCTCGGCCGCGGACTGCTCCAGCGGCTCGTACTCCTCGTCGTCCTCGTCGTAGTACTCGGCGACGTCGGAGGCGCGCTCGGCCGCGGCGATCTCCGCAGCGTCCTCACCCTCGTCCTCGTCCTCGTCCTCGTCCTCGGCGTAACCCTCGTCCTCAGCGTCGTCCTCGTCCTCGTCGTCGGCGAGGTCGGAGAGGTCGATCGAGGCGTCGACGAACTCGACACCGTCGAGCTCGGCGAGACGGTCGGAGGCGTCGGTGGAGCCGTCCTTGTCCGCCTCGAGGGTCTTGCCGAACCACTCGCGCGCCTCGTCCTCACGGCCGGCCGCCAGCAGGGCGTCGGCGTAGGCGTACCGCAGGCGCGCGGTCCAGGGCTGAATGGAACTGGAGGCCAGCTCCGGGCTCTGCAGGGTCACGATGGCCGCTTCGAGCTGGCCTTGGTCCCGCCGGGCACCGGCCGCGACCAGACGCATCTCGACCTGACCGGCCTTGTCCAGCTTCTGCACCTCGGGCTCGCCGGCCATGGCCAGTGCCCGCTCCGGACGGCCCAGGCCGCGCTCGCAGTCGGCCATGACGGGCCACAGCTCGACGGAGCCGGTCATGCGCTTGGCGGCACGGAACTCCGCGAGGGCCTCGCTGTACTTCTGCGTGGCGTACGCGGCGAAGCCGGCGGCCTCGCGGACGGCGGCGACGCGAGAGGCCAGCCGCAGGGCGATGCGCGAGTACGCGTACGCCTGCTCGGGCTCGTCGTCGATCAGCCGCGCGACCATGACGAGGTTCTTGGAAACCTCTTCGGCCAGGCCCTTGGGCAGGCTCAGCAGCTCCTGACGCACATCGGCGTCGATCTCGAAGCCGGTGACGTCCTCGTCGATCGGAAGCCGCTTGACCGGGTCCCGGTCACGGTCCGCGCGGAAGTCACGGTCGCCGCCACGGTCATCGCGACCACGGTAGCCACCACGGTCACCACCG
>NZ_JBSGZP010001173.1:0-1016 GCF_053611065.1 Streptomyces sp. NPDC054840 | reverse complement strand
GGCCCGGAGACTTTCACCGTCTCCGGGCCTCTGGCGTTTCCGCCTACCGCAGTCGGCCGATCGCGGCCCGCAGCCGGCGGGCGTCGCGCAGCCGCCGCTCGTACGTCGCCCCCACCGCCAGCAGCAGCAGGCCCGCCAGGGCCGGCGGCACCCAGCGCGGGAGCGCACCCGCGACCTGCACCACGTACGGGGCCAGCTCGTGCACCGCCACCGCCGCCAGCACGGCACCGCCGAGCAGGAGCGGAGCCTGGAGCCGCCGCTGCGCGCCCAGCAGGGTCACCATCAGCGCGGCCGCCCCCAGCAGCAGCGGGCGCATCCAGCCCGGGTCCCCCCAGGCCGCCAGCAGGCTCGGCACCAGCGTCGCCGCCAGGCCCGGGCCGTACGCCGTCCAGGACGAGGCCTGCGGGTCCCGGCGCCGCCGCAGCAGCCCCACCACGAGGGCGGGCACCGTCACCGGCAGCGTGTAGGCCTCCGGCGCGCTCACCCCGGCCTCGGCCAGCCGTACCCAGGTCGCCGCCGCGAGCAGCGCCCCCGCCGCCCAGCCCAGCACCCGCCGCTCCGGCCGCACCGCGGCGCCCGCGCAGACCACCCCGGCCAGCGCCAGGACCAGCGCCAGCGTGCCGGCCCGTCCGGCCGACAGGCCCAGCGCCAGTACGCCCGCCACGGCCGCCGCGATCTCGACGGGCAGCCGGACCCCGCCCAGCCGCGGCCCGAGCGCCGCCGCCAGCGCCGGGACCGCCAGCACCGGCAGCGACCACCAGACCACCGCCAGGTCCGACACCGCTCCCGCCGCCACCAGGACACCGGTGAGGTACCCGACCGCGCACACGGCCGCCCCGGACCGCACCGGTCGCGAGGCGGCCCCGTACGCCGCTCCCGCCGCGCAGCCCGCGCCCAGCAGGCCCCAGACCACGAAGGTCGCCGTCCGGCCGTCCAGCGCGCCCAGGGACACGTTCGCGGCCCCCGTCAGGGCGCACACGGCGGCCGCGATCCTCGCCCCGCGCCCGGAGGAGCGC
>NZ_JBSGZP010001172.1:0-1023 GCF_053611065.1 Streptomyces sp. NPDC054840 | reverse complement strand
CCCGTGCACTGCGCGAGCTCCGCCACCGCAGCAACCTCACCTACCGCGAACTGGCCTCGGTCTCGCACTACTCCGCCGCCGCTCTGTCCTCCGCGGCATCAGGCCGGGTCGTGCCGAAGATGGAAGTGGTCGAAGCGTTCGTCCGTGGCTGCGGCTACAACGGCGACATGCGCGTCTGGCACCGCATGCACAGCAGCGCCGTCGCCAGCGCCGAAGTCGCCTCCGGCGACGACGCGACGACCGACGGCAGCAGCGCCCCCCAGACCACCACCCACAACGGCAACGTGAGCGTGGACCAGGGGCAGGACGAGGACCCGGGGACCCCGGCACGCTCCGGGGGCCTCCTCGCCCTGGTCCAGCAGTTCGTCGAGACCCACCCCCGCGACGAACTGCAGCGCGTCACCAGCCCCACCGTCGACCGCGTCCACACCGCCCTCGCCCTGTGCACCACCCCGCAGGACGTCCTGGGCGTCATGCGAGACCTGGTCGCCGACAAGGGCCTGACCATCGCCACCCTGGAGAAGCGCAGCGCCCGGATCTACCAGATCTCGGCCGCGACGTTCACCGCCGTCCTCAACGGCGAGGACCTACCGACCACGGAGTTCCTGCACATCTTCCTCACCATCTGCGGCGTCGAGGAAGAACGCACCCTCATATGGCACCACACCGTCACTCGGATCAAGATCGCCACCCTCCGGCACCGCCCGACCGTGCTCCCCAGGCCGTCCACGCCGTCCACGAAGACCTCGGAACCCCTCCTATCCCTGCTACGCCTGGTCTGGCTCCTCCTCCTCGGCGTCGTCGTCGGCGTCGGCGCCGGGCTGCTCACCTTCACCGCCACAGAGTCCGTCACCGACGGCGTCACGGTGGGCACCGCCGTCACCGCGGGCGTCCCGCTGCTCGTGCGCGCGATCAGCCTCCGGCCCTGGGAGAGGTAACCCGAGGCACCCTGGTCACACAGGGAGCTTGCAGAAGCAGTGAGGACTCCTCAGCGGGGCCGCAGCCCAATCGGCAGCGGCCCCG
>NZ_JBSGZP010001171.1:0-1035 GCF_053611065.1 Streptomyces sp. NPDC054840 | reverse complement strand
CTCCCGAACAGCCGCCCGTCCGCGGCCACCGGTGCGGGCAGGGTCGCGGCGTAGGTGGCGGCCTTGCCGTCGGCCATCCGCGGCCTGGTCTGCCCCGCGGGCCGGCCGCTCGCGGCGTCGACGGCCAGCAGCCGTCCGTCCGGAGCCATCAGACAGACCCGGCCGCCGGCGAGGACGGGGCGGGAGGCCACCGTCACGCCGGTCTCCGACCGCCAGTGCTCCTTGGCCGCTCCGACCGCCACCAGCGCGCCGGAGGTCCCGAACAGGTACGTGTTCCCGTCCTGGTCGACCGTCGCCTCCGCGTCGAGGAGCGGCGCCGCCAGCCGTACCCGGTGCACGGTCCGCGTCGTCAGGTCGGCACGCACCACGGCGCCGGTCCTGGAGGACGCGTCGAGGTCCAGCAGGTACAGCCCGCCCTGCGCGGTACCGACCGGCCGCAGCCGCCCCGCCGTCCGCAGTTCCCAGCGCACGGTCCCCTTCGCCGGGTCCACCGCGGCGATCCGCGTGGACCCGCCGCCGCTCTCCGGCGTCGCCACGTACAGCCCGGGCGCCGCGTCTTCCGGTCCGCCGTCGCCCCACCAGACGGATCCGACCCCGCCGATCCGCCCGGTCCAGCGCGCTGCGCCGCTCGCCGGGTCCAGTGCCGTGACGCTGCCGCCCGTCCCCACCAGCAGGACCTGCCCGCCCGCGGCCACCGCCTGGGAGCCGCCCGGGAGTTCGCGCCTCCAGCGCTCGGCTCCCGTGCCCGGGTCCAGTACCTGGAGCGTTTCGCTGCCCGGCACCACGACGAGGACCTGCCCGCCCGCGTACTGCGGCGCGCTGACGGTCGTCGTTCCCTTCGCCGGCCCGGTCGCCTCCCGTGCCCACACGGTGGAGCCGTCCGCGGGGTCGAGGCGTGCCGCGGCGAGGCCCGGTCCGGCGCAGTAGAGGGCCGGGGCCTGCCAGGAGCAGGCCCCGGGCCGGTTGGCGGTCGGGGGCCTTCCCGGGGCGACGCGCGACGGGGCGGACGGGGTGGGTGCGGCGCCACGGGTTTTG
>NZ_JBSGZP010001170.1:0-1038 GCF_053611065.1 Streptomyces sp. NPDC054840 | reverse complement strand
CTCGGGGCGGGGCCGGCCGCATGTACGACCCCTGAGACGTGGACCGGGTCCGTCCCGCCGGCGCCGCTGCCCGACGGCCCGCGCCTGCTGATAATCCAAGGCTTCCGCCCGCCGACCCTCCAGAACCGCTGCTCACAGGAGTACGCGCCCTGAGCGGCGCACGGCCCGTTTTCGCCGGACAGAAGCGGAGCTGAGGGCGCAGGCCGGCCGTTACGTGTCGCCGACGGCGTCGTCTCCCGCCGAACCCGCCCCCGCACCGGACCACCCTGTCCGATGCCCATGAGTCCGCCGGCCTCGTGCAAGAGGGGAGGGAGTGCTGGATGGCACTGGTCCTTGGGCGGCCGGTGCTGGGCGCTGGTGACCGGTCGGCCGACCGCCCCGTACGGGCCCGCCCCCTGCACAACGTCGACCGGGCCGGGTGAGAGGGGCTTTTATCCGGAGTTCATGAGGGTGTCAAGTCCCGAGTTTCCGGAACATGCCCCGGGTGTGGCCCCCGGGGCTTACTTGTGGTGCGGGCCTCACCGGAAACAGAACGAGGCAGACGAAAGAAACGGAATACCTCCCCGAGGATCCCTTCTCTCGCCGATATCACCGCACCGTCCCGGAAATCCGGGCACGTCAAACAGCCCTCTTGATCTGTAGGAGAAAGTCATGAACCGCAAGATGCACACCAGCAATGTTGCCCGTCCCACCCGTCGCGGTTTCCGCGTCGCCACTCTGGTCGCCGCGGCCGCTGTCGTCACAGGAGGAGTTGTGCTTCCGGCGTCCATGGCCTCGGCCGCTCCGGTGGCTTCCCACGTGGCAACGGCCCTCCCGAACGGCGGAGGCGCCGGAGGTGACGGTGGCAAGGGCGGTACCGGCGGTCTCGTCGGTGGCGCCGGTGGCGCCGGTGGATCCGGTGGCGGAAGTGTCCTGGGCACCGGTGGTAAGGGCGGTAACGGCGGTACCGGTGGAGACGGTGTCCTGGTCGGCGGCGCCGGTGGCGGTGGCGGCGGGCCACGTCGTCGATCAGGTACGACAGCGGCTGCGGAACCGGCG
>NZ_JBSGZP010001169.1:0-1042 GCF_053611065.1 Streptomyces sp. NPDC054840 | reverse complement strand
CTCCGGAGGAGCCCATGCAGATCGCCGTACTTCTCTACGACCACTTCACCGCCCTCGACGCCGTCGGGCCCTTCGACACCCTCGGCCGGCTGTCCGACGCCGAGGTCGTCTTCGTCTCCGAGCGGCCGGGGCCCGTGCGGACCGACAACGGCTCGCTGGCGCTCGTCGCCGACAAGGGGCTCGACGAGGTCACCCGCCCCGACATCGTGATCGTGCCCGGCGGGCCGCATCCCGACCGGGAGATGGCCAACCCGGTGGTCATGGAATGGCTGCGCACCGTCGACGCCACCACCACTTGGACCACTTCGGTGTGCACCGGATCCCTGCTGCTGGGCGCAGCCGGGCTGCTCGACGGCCGGCGGGCCACCAGCCACTGGCTGTACCTGGACCAGCTGCCCGGGCTCGGGGTCGAGGCCACCGGCGAGCGTGTGGTGTTCGACGGGAAGTACGTCACGGCCGCCGGGGTGTCCGCCGGGATCGACATGGGGCTCACCCTGCTCGGCCGGATCGCCGGCGACGACTTCGCCCGGGCCGTGCAGCTGATGACCGAGTACGACCCCCAGCCGCCCTACGACGCCGGCTCGCCCGCCAAGGCCCCGGCCGCTCTCGTCGAGATGCTGCGGGGGAACGGCACGCGCGGCTGACGGCCGACCGTCACGGAGTCCAGGTGAAGCGGGGGGCCCGGCGCTCCAGGAACGCGGCGACCCCCTCGGCGGTGTCCTCGCTCCCGGCCGCCTGGTCCTCCCAGTAGGCGTCCCGGTCGGTCCGGCCGTCCGCGAACTCCTTGGCCGCCGCCTGCGTCAGCTGCGAGCGCGAGGCCAGGATCCGGGCGAACTCGGCGACGCGCTCGTCCAGTCGGCCGGCCGGCAGCAGCTCGTTCAGGAACCCCGCGCCCAGCGCCGTCTCCGCGCCGATCAGCTCCGCGGAGAAGAGGAGGTACTTGGCCCAGGCCGGGCCGACCAGGGCCGCGAGCCTGCGGGTGGAGGACGCCGGGTAGACGATGCCCAGCCTGGCCGGGGTCACCCCGAAGGAGGCCCCCTCC
>NZ_JBSGZP010001168.1:0-1043 GCF_053611065.1 Streptomyces sp. NPDC054840 | reverse complement strand
GTGCTGGTCACCGGCGTGTACCGGGCCGCCGACGCGGACGCCGCGTACTGGCGGCTCGACCCGCTCGGCGGCCGCGAGGTCCAGGCCGACACCTTCGCCGTCTACGGCCCGCTCCTGGTGGACGACAGCGCCTTCACCACCGGCGGCCTCCACCAGGACCACCGCCTCACGCTGCTCACCCCGGACCTGCGCACGGTCCGCGCCGCCGAGGCGGAGGCCGTGCGGACCGCGACCGAGCCCGCGAGCGTCACCCTCGAACGCGTCGGCTCGCTGCGGACCGCCACCGAACTGCCCCGACTCCTGGCCGAGCTGAGTGCCGGCACGGTCGTCGCCCGCTCCACCCTGCTGATGGGCGCCCTCCAGCTCGCCGTCCTGTCGACCGCCGCCCTGCTCCTCGTCTCGCACATCCTGACCGTCCGCCAGGAACCGGAACGGGTCCTGCTCACCGCGCGCGGCGCGTCCCGCCGCCGTCTCGGCGCGCTCACCGCGACCGAGTCGCTGCTGCTCGCCCTGCCCGCGGCCGTCCTGGCACCCCTGCTCACACCGCCCCTGCTGCGGCTGTTCGGACACTTCGGACCCCTCGGGCGGGTCCGCCTGGAGATCCCGGACACCTGGCTGGTCTGGCCGGTGGCGGGCGGCTGCGCCCTGGCCTGCGTGCTCCTGACGACCCTGCCCTCCGTCCTGCGCGGGGCCTCGGCCGCCGTACTGCGCCGCGTGGGCAGCCGCCAGGCCCTGGTGACGGGCGCCGCCCGCTCCGGCGTCGACCTGGCGGTCCTGGTCCTCGCCGTCCTCGGCTACCAGCAGCTCTCGCAGTACGGCGGTACGGACGCCCCCGCGTCCGGCGCCTCCGCAGGCGGCGGGCTCGGTGTCGACCCGGTCCTGGTCGCCGCTCCCGCCCTGGCCCTGTGCGGGGGCACGCTGCTGGTCCTGCGCCTGCTGCCGTTCGCGGCGCGCGCCGGGGGACGGCTGGCGGCGCGCGGCCGGAGCCTGGGCCCCGCCCTCTTCGGCTGGCAGCTCGCCCGACGGCCCGGCCGGGCCACCGG
>NZ_JBSGZP010001167.1:0-1050 GCF_053611065.1 Streptomyces sp. NPDC054840 | reverse complement strand
CGGCCGGCTCGCTCGGGGCGACGCCGGGCGGCGAGGGCCCGTACCCGGGCTCGGAGCCCGTCGAGGGCGGCCCCTTGGACCGTACGCATCCGTGCACCTCCGCGGCGGGAGCGACAACGCTCGGCGACAACGGCATCACCGTACGTCCCACCTGCGCGCTCCGCGCCCCGAGGACCACGTCAGGGCAGCCCGACCAGCGGCGCGGGTGTGCGTCCCCGGTCGACGGGGCACCGGGCGGCCAGGAGGCCGGCCCTGTTGCGGCCCGAGTGGCAGCGGACGAGCGTGGTGAGGCCCGGGGCGGGCGCGAGTCCCGCGCTGCGGGCGAGGCGCTGGACGGTGTGGAGCTGGCCGGTGGTGAGAGCGGCGTCCGGCATCTCCTCCACGACGTGCTCGGCCCGCGGCCCTGGCCGTGGCCGGTCCGGGTGAACAGGCTGATGACGAGGTGGAACTCGTGATCTCACACGACCGTCCGTCATTCGGCGGCAGTCGGGGCGAAGACAGCCTCGCGGAAGGCGGTGTGCGACGTACCTCGCCCGGCGGTCGGCAGGAGGACCGCCCAGCGGTGGTGGCGGGGGGAGATCCACAGGGCCGGGCCCCCGTCCCGCGGGGCGCGGTGGGTCCAGACCCCGTGCGGGGCCGGCTCCCAGAGCAGGCCGCGGGCGGGGGTGAGCTCGCCGGTGCGGATCCGGAGGGACTCGGTGGTCCAGGTACGGCTGATGCCCGCCGACGCAGCCGGGTCCACCGGGTCCACCGGGGCCGCCGGGGCCAGGAGGTGGCGCAGGAAGCGGACGAGGTCGGCGAGGGGCGAGCGCAGGATGCCGTCGGCGAAGCCGGTGCCCGTCATACCCAGGGGGTGCCAGACCCGGGTGGCCGCGAGGTCGGCGAGCGGGCCGCCGGAGAGGTGCTCGACGAGGCGGGTGAGGTGGGTGAGGGCGGCGGTCCCGCCGGGGTGCGTGAGGAGGTGGTGAGCCGTGGTCCCCGCTGGGGTGCCCTCGGCGGCCCTGTCCCCGTAGGCGGCGAGCGGGGTGTGCAGGCGCAGCGTGCCCTCGT
>NZ_JBSGZP010001166.1:0-1056 GCF_053611065.1 Streptomyces sp. NPDC054840 | reverse complement strand
CGTCAGCGCTCCGACCTGCCCCGTTGTCATGTGGGCCTCGTAGCCGGCCGTGGGATCAGCGGCGGGTGCCGGCGAGTTCGGCCACGCGGCCACGGACCAGGTACCAGCCGCCGACCAGGGCGGCGCCGATGACCGGGACGAACAGGACCGTGGTGCGGCCGACGCCGCCGTCGCACCACATCAGCACCAGCACGGTGAGCAGGAACCCCAGGGTGACGATCTGGGTGTACGGGGCCCAGGGCAGCCGGTAGGAGGGGCGCTCCACGAGGCCCTGCTGGGCGCGGCGCCAGAAGAAGAGCGAGCAGACCATGACCATGGCCCAGGTGCCGAGGATGCCCAGCGAGGCGAAGTTCAGGACGAGCTCGAAGGCGTCCTTCGGCATGAAGGCGTTCAGCCCGACGCCGGCGAGGCCGAACGCGGCGGTGAACAGGACGCCGCCGTAGGGGACCTTGCCCTTGTTCATGACGCCGGTGAACTTCGGGGCGGAGCCGGACAGGGACATCGAGCGCAGGATGCGGCCGGTGGAGTAGAGGCCGGAGTTGAGACTGGAGAGGGCGGCCGTCAGGACGACGAGGTTCATGATGCCCGCGGCGCCGGGGACGCCGAGCTTGTCGAAGACGGTGACGAAGGGGCTCTGGTCGGAGCTGTAGGCCGTGTAGGGCAGGAGGAGGGCGAGGAGGACGACCGAGCCGACGTAGAAGAGGCCCACGCGCCACATGATCGAGTTGATCGCCTTCGGCATGATCTTCTCGGGGTTCTCGGTTTCACCGGCGGCGACGCCGCAGAGCTCGACGGAGGCGTACGCGAAGACGACGCCCTGGATCACCAGAAGCATCGGGAGGACGCCGGAGGGGAAGAGGCCGCCGTTGTCGGTGATGTTGGCGAGGCCGGGGGTGTGGCCGCCGATGTCGTGGCTGGTGGCGACGAGCCAGATGCCGACGATCAGGAAGACGACGAGGGCGGCGACCTTGACGAGCGAGAACCAGAACTCCATCTCGCCGAAGTACTTCACCGAGATCAGGTTGGCGGTGAGCACGATGGCGAGGGCGATGAAGG
>NZ_JBSGZP010001165.1:0-1064 GCF_053611065.1 Streptomyces sp. NPDC054840 | reverse complement strand
CCGGGCCGCGCCGTCGGCGGGGAACAGCCAGCCGACGGCGCCCGCGGTGGCCCAGATGCCGACGCGGGTCAGCAGGTACAACCACACCACCTCGCGCTCGCCGGGCCCGAGCCGCAGGAGTGCCGGGAGGGAGCGGCGGGGGCGGCGACCGGTCTCGTGCACGGACGGCCACGTGGTGGGCGAGTCGGGGCGCTCGACCGGCCGACGGGGGGCTGAAACGGGCATATCGGTATCTCCTGGCCGTCTGAAGGCGTGCGGAGTCACCGGCCCTGGTTCGGGTCGGTGTCCACGGGCGATGTGCTGCGGGGAGAGGGAGGGCGAGAAGGGGGAGAGGGGCTACCGGAGCGACTGCGGGGGAGTCGGGGACATGCTCGGGTCTCCGGTCCTGGTGGGATCGGGCGGCGGCGCCGTCGTGTTGAGCGCCGGCGTCGTGCTGCTGCCGAGCGGCGGCGGTGTGGTGTTGCGCGGCGGCAGCGCGGAGTTGAACGTCGGCGTCGTGGAGGTGGACGGCGGGGGCGGTGCGGACGTCGGGGACGGGGCCGCGGGAGAGGGAGTGGTCGCGGGCAGGGTCGGCCCCGGGTCCCCCGGAAGGAACGCGGACAGTGTCGCCCCGGATCCGGCGAGGACGAGCACGCAGGCGGCGGCGATAGCGACGATCCGGTGCCGGCGGTGCCGTTCGCCGCGCCGTTCGATGACGGCGACGGACGGGGTCGTGCTCGCGGCCTGTCCGGCGGAGGCCGCCTCCCGGAACAGGGACCGCAGCGGGTCGTGGGAGTCAGGCATCGGGAGCCTCCTCAATGCGGGGGTCCTGCAGATGGCGGGCGAGTGTGACCCTGCCCCGGGACAGGTGGGTCTTGACCGTGCTCGTGGACAACGCGGTCTCGGCGGCGATCTGCTCGACCGTCAGATCGCAGACGTAGTGCAGCGCCATGGTCCGGCGCTGCTTCAGGGGGAGTTGCCGCAGTGCCTCGACCAGCGCCACCGCCTCCGGGCCGGGCCCCTCCACGTGACCGGCGGGGGCGGTGCGCTGCCAGGCGTCGGCGGTGCGCCGACGCCCGCGCCAG
>NZ_JBSGZP010001164.1:0-1069 GCF_053611065.1 Streptomyces sp. NPDC054840 | reverse complement strand
GGGCGAGACTGCGGGCCATGCGCGGGCTCCTTGTGAGGGGCTGGCTGGGGGGCACCTGCAGCCCTTCCCCGGGCCGCCGCGCCCGCCACACACTCGGCCCGGACGGGCGACCGCCGATCGGCCGACGGTCGGCCGGACGCGCACCCCGACCCGTCCCGGCACCCGCCGCCGCCGGCTCACTCGAACGGGAACGGCGTCGTTTCGCGAGGTACCCGCGCGGGGAACCGGTGTTGTCCCCAGCAGGCGAGTGCGACGGAGGGTGCGGACCATGGCGCAGCAGGATGCGGCACCGGACGGCGGCGGAGTGCTGCACGAGATCGTGTCGGCCGTGTCCCGGGGCGCGCCGGAGTACCGGCAGTGCCCCCACCCGATGTACGCCGCCCTGCGCGAGCAGGATCCGGTGTGCCGGCTGACCCCTCCCCACGGGATCGCCACCTACCTCATCACCCGTCACGACGACGCCCGTGACGCACTGTCGGACCCCCGGTTCAGCAAGAACATGCACGGCGCCATCGACACCTACCACGCGGTCTACGGCAGCTTCTTCGACGCCCTCGACGACAACGTGCTCTTCTCGGACCCGCCCCGGCACACACGGCTGCGCCGCATCCTGCGGAGCGCCTTCACCCCCCGGCGGGTGGAACAGATGCGCCCGAGGATCACCGAGATCGCCGAGCACATCCTCGGCGAGTGCCGCGAGGCGGGCACGGTCGACCTCATGGCCTCGTTCGCGTTCCCGCTGCCCATCGCGGTCCTGTGCGAACTGATGGGCATCCCGCAGGAGGACCGGCCGGAGATCCTGGAGCAGTTCGCGGTGGTGACCCGCTCCCGCTTCGACCCCAGCAGGAAGGCCGAGCTGAAGGCGGCCGAGGAGCGCCTGCAGCACCGGTTGGAGCGGCTCATCGCGGACACGCGCGCGCACCCGTCGGACTCCTTCCTCAGCGACCTCCTCCAGGGGGAGGAGCAGCTGGAGGATCCGGAACTGGTCGCTTCGCTGTGGGTCCTGTTCTTCGCCGGCCACAAGACCACCGCCTACCAGATCGGCAATTCCGTCCTGAACCTGCTGCTC
>NZ_JBSGZP010001163.1:0-1072 GCF_053611065.1 Streptomyces sp. NPDC054840 | reverse complement strand
CCTTCGGGGTGCGGGCCCCAGCTGCACGCATTTTTCGACCCGCCCCGTCCCGCCCTCGGTGCCGCCCGTCCCAGCCGCGGGTGCCGCGCCGAGGAATCCGCAGACCTTCGTACGCGGATCCCGCCCCGCTGATACGCCGGGCTGCGCGCCCTGACGGACGGCGTCACCCACTTTTCAGTACCTGTACCCGCCAGGATATTCGGCCGGGCAGGTTCGCTTCGTATTGTCATTCGGCCCGTTTCTTGCAATTCTCCGCGCAGTGCACGCCTGCGGGAATTCCTTGATATGCGCCGTATCGAGGAAGGTTCCGCATGAACCGCACGCGCACGAACGACCGATTCGCCCGCACACGCAACGGCACGGCCGGGTCAGGCCAGAGCGGCGGCCGCTTCGGCGGCTCTGCCCCCAGCCGTTCCGGTGGCCCCAGCCGTTCCGGGGGCCCGAGCCGCTCGGGCGGCTACGGCCGCCGCCCCGCCGCGATGCAGGGCGAGTTCGCCCTGCCCAAGACCATCACCCCCGCGCTGCCCCCCGTCGAGGCCTTCGCCGACCTCGCCATGCCCGTGGAACTGCTCGCCGCACTGACCGCGCAGGGCGTGACCGTACCGTTCCCGATCCAGGGCGCGACCCTGCCGAACTCCCTGGCCGGCCGCGACGTGCTCGGCCGCGGGCGGACCGGCTCCGGCAAGACCCTGGCCTTCGGACTCGCCCTGCTGGCCCGTACGGCCGGCCGACGCGCCGAGCCCCGCGAGCCGCTCGCGCTGATCCTCGTACCGACCCGCGAGCTGGCCCAGCAGGTCACCGACGCCCTCACCCCGTACGCCCGCTCGATCAAGCTGCGGCTGGCCACGGTCGTCGGCGGGATGCCCATCGGGCGGCAGGCCGGAGCGCTGCGCGCAGGCGCCGAGGTCGTCGTCGCCACGCCGGGCAGGCTGAAGGACCTCATCGACCGCGGTGACTGCCGACTCGACCAGGTGGCCATCACCGTCCTCGACGAGGCCGACCAGATGGCCGACATGGGGTTCATGCCGCAGGTCACCGCGCTGCTCGACCAGGTACGCCCCGAGGGCCAGCG
>NZ_JBSGZP010001162.1:0-1085 GCF_053611065.1 Streptomyces sp. NPDC054840 | reverse complement strand
GGCCACGGCACCGGCACCGGCCACGGCACCGGCACCGGCACCGGCACCGACCACGGCCCCTGCCACGGGCCCGCCACCGGACCTCGCGCCGGACCCCGGCCCGCCGGAACCTCCGCGCGCCCCGGAGCCGCTGCTGCCCGGCCCCCGTCAGGGGGAGGCGGCGGCCCCGACCCTGCCCAGCCTCCCGCCGCCGCGGGATCCGCGGGCGGGCGACGCCACCGGGTACGCGCTCGGGGGCGTTGCCGTACCACCGGTGCGCGGTACCGAGCAGCCGGTGCGGCGCCGGGAGGCGCCGAGCCCCGAGCCCCGGTTCGATCCGGCACCGCAGCCGCCGCCCGTCGCCGGGCCCGAGCGGGGGTCCGAGCCCGAACCGGGGCCCGCACCGGTGGCGGCCGGACCGGAGACCGTCCGGCCCGAGGTCTCCCACCTGGGTGACCGCGCCCCCACCTACGCCCCCGAGCCCGGGGCCCTCCCGCCCGCCGACCCGGCGGCCCTCGACGGGCTGACCCCGGACACGGTCCTGGAGGGGGCCCGCTACGGCACCTACACCCTGCGCGCCGCCTCCCTGCGCGGGGACTCCGCCCGTTACCGCGGCGAGGCCCGCCGCGACTTCCTGCTCACCGCCCGCTTCGGCAGCGGCGACGACGCGCTGGTCCTGGTGGCCCTCGCGGGCGGGGACCGGGCCGCCCCCGGCGCGGCCGAGGCGGCCGCCGACCTGTGCCGCACGGTCGCGTCCGCCGTCGGGCGCAGTCAGGACAGGCTGGCCGACGACATCCGCGCCGGGAACCGCGACGCCCTGCGGTCGGGCCTGCAGCGCCTCACCGACCGTGGCTACGGGCGGCTGCGGGCCCGCGCCGCCGAGCTGGGGCTCGCGGAGTCGGCGTACACCGCCGGACTGCGCGGGCTGCTGCTCCCGGTGGACCCGCGGTGCCGCACCCGGGTGTGCTTCGGCGCCGGCGCGGGCGGGCTGTTCCGGCTCCGCTCGGGGCAGTGGCAGGACCTGGAACCCGCCGGGTCGGCCGAGGACACCGAGGGCGGCTTCCGCTTCCGTGCCGCCGTGGCCCGGCCGGGGGACACCCTCCTGC
>NZ_JBSGZP010001161.1:0-1095 GCF_053611065.1 Streptomyces sp. NPDC054840 | reverse complement strand
GGGCGGCGGAGAGCTGCTCGGTCCAGGGCGCGGGCCCGGAGGCCGCGGCTCGCTGGGCGCCCACGAGGCCGCTGCTGCCCAGCGGAGCCCCCAGCTTGCCCTTCAGTTCGAGGAGTAGCTTCTGCGCGCCCTTCTTGCCGATGCCCGGCACCGCCACCAGCGCCTTCTCGTCGCCGGTGGAGACGGCCAGCCGCAGCGCGTCGGGGCTGTGCACGCCGAGCATCGCCTGGGCGAGCCGCGGCCCCACCCCGCTGGCGGTCTGCAGGATCTCGAAGACCTGCCGTTCGTCGTCGTCGGCGAAGCCGTACAGGGTCAGCGAGTCCTCCCGCACGACCAGGGAGGTGGCGAGCCGGGCCGTCTCCCCCATCCGCAGGCCGGAGATGGTGGTGGGCGTGCACTGCACGGCCATGCCCACTCCCCCGACCTCGATGACGGCCAGGGTGGGGGTGAGTGCGGCGACGGGGCCGCTGACGAAGGCGATCATCGGGTACGGCCTTTCGAGGCGTGCAGGGCGACCGCCTGCTGGAGGCGGTTCTGGGCGGGGGCCCGCCAGATGTGACAGATGGCCAGGGCAAGGGCGTCGGCGGCGTCCGCCGGCTTGGGTGGCGCGTCCAGCCTGAGCAGCCGGGTGACCATCGCGCCGACCTGGGCCTTGTCGGCCCGGCCGCTGCCGGTGACGGCGGCCTTGACCTCGCTGGGGGTGTGCAGGGCGACCGGTATCCCCCGCCGGGCGGCGCACAGCATCGCGACGGCGCTCGCCTGGGCGGTGCCCATCACGGTGCTGACGTTGTGCTGGCTGAACACCCGCTCCACGGCGACGACTTCGGGCCGGTGCGTGTCGAGCCATTCCTCGATGCCCTGCTCGACGGCGACGAGCCGGTGGCCCAACTCGGCGTCCGCGGGCGTCCGTACGACCCCCACGCCGATCATGGTCAGGGGGCGGCCGGCCACCCCCTCGACGACGCCGACACCACATCGCGTCAGCCCCGGGTCAACGCCCAGTACCCGCACCCGCGCCCCCCTTCTTCGCTCTCCTGTACGTGCAGCTTCGCAGGTTATCGGGTGGCACTGACAAAGCAGCGGGCCGCCGGGGTG
>NZ_JBSGZP010001160.1:0-1097 GCF_053611065.1 Streptomyces sp. NPDC054840 | reverse complement strand
CCTGGGGGGTGCGGGCCACGCCCGTGCTCACGTGCGCCCGTACGGGAATCCGTACGGCGACCGCTTACTTGGCGGCGAGGATCTCGCGCGCCAGCTTGGCGGTCTCGGTCGGCGTCTTGCCGACCTTCACGCCGGCGGCCTCGAGGGCCTCCTTCTTGGCCTGCGCGGTGCCGGAGGAGCCGGAGACGATGGCGCCCGCGTGGCCCATGGTCTTGCCCTCGGGGGCGGTGAAGCCCGCGACGTAGCCGACGACCGGCTTGGTGACGTTCTTCGCGATGAAGTCCGCCGCACGCTCCTCGGCGTCGCCGCCGATCTCGCCGATCATGACGATCAGCTCGGTGTCCGGGTCGGCCTCGAAGGCCTCCAGGGCGTCGATGTGCGTGGTGCCGATGACCGGGTCGCCACCGATGCCGACGGCGGAGGTGAAGCCGATGTCACGGAGCTCGTACATCATCTGGTAGGTCAGCGTGCCCGACTTGGACACGAGACCGATCTTGCCGGGCTTGGTGATGTCGCCCGGGATGATGCCGGCGTTGGACTGGCCGGGGGTGATCAGACCCGGGCAGTTCGGGCCGATGATCCGGGTCTTGTTGCCCTTGGCGGTCGCGTACGCCCAGAAGGCGGCGGAGTCGTGCACCGCGATGCCCTCGGTGATGACGACGGCCAGCGGGATCTCGGCGTCGATCGCCTCGACCACGGCGGCCTTGGCGAAGGCCGGCGGGACGAAGAGGACGGAGACGTTGGCGCCCGTCTTCTCCATCGCCTCGGCGACGGAGCCGAAGACCGGGACCTCGGTGCCGTCGAAGTCGACGGTGGTGCCGGCCTTGCGGGGGTTCACGCCGCCGACGATGTTGGTGCCGTCAGCCAGCATCAGCTTGGTGTGCTTCATGCCCGTGGCACCGGTCATGCCCTGGACGATGACCTTGCTGTCCTTGTTGAGGAAGATAGCCATGTGAGTCTGTGACCTCTGCCCTTACTTCGCAGCCGCGAGCTCGGCGGCCTTGTCGGCCGCGCCGTCCATGGTGTCCACGCGCTGGACCAGCGGGTGGTTGGCGTCCGAGAGGATCTTGCGACCCAGCTCGGCGTTGTTGCCGTCG
>NZ_JBSGZP010001159.1:0-1108 GCF_053611065.1 Streptomyces sp. NPDC054840 | reverse complement strand
CGCGACGCGCAGGCCCCGGAGATCGGCGGGCCGCGCACCGACCAGCCCGTGGACCGCCCCGCGGACCGCCCTGACGACGCGCTTCCCGGGGCGGCCGTCCCGCCGCCCGGCCGCCCCGCCGCGGTCCTGTTCACCTCGACGGCCGAGCCGCGCGCGGTCCCCGTGAGCCACGGGATGCTCCTCGCCGCCCACGACGGCTGGGCCGAGGTGGCCCGGCCGACCCCGCGGGACCGGCACCTGTTCACCCTCGGTACGGACGCCACCGCCTTCGCCGGGGGCTGGACCCGCGCCCTGTGCTCGGGCGGGGCCCTCGTGCTCTCCCCGCGCTCGGCCTGGCCCCCCGAAGACATCCGCGCGGCCGTCGAGACCGACCACGTCACCGTGCTGCACACCGACCCGGCCGGCGCCGCCCGACTGCTGATCCAGGACGCGGAAACGGGAACCCTCGCCCCGGCCGCCCACCGGGGGCCCGACCCCGCCTGCCGGTCCCTGCGGCTGCTCGCCGTCTCGGGCGACCGTCTCTACCTCGACGAACAGGCGACCCTGCAGGTCCGGCTGCACCCGGGCGCACGCGTGCTCAACATCTACGGCACCGCGGAGTGCGCCGGCATCGGCACCTGGTTCGAACTGTCGCAGCTGCCCCACCCGTTGGACGACCCGGAAGAGATCTCCCTGCTCGGCACCGCGTTCCCCGGCTTCCGTGCCGAAGTGCGCGGCGGGGAGGTCCGCCTCGTCCCGCCGGACGGCGCAGACGCGATACCGACCGGCGACCTCGGCCTGCTCCGTGACGACGGCCTGCTGGAGTACGGCGGCCGGATCCAGGACCGGATCGCCCTTCCCGGCGGCCGCACGCTCGACCCGTACCCCCTCGAATCCGCCATCCGCAGCCACGAGGGCATCGGCGGGGCCATCGTCAAGGGGGTCGACGGCCCGCGCGGCCCACGGCGGCTCGTCGCGTACGTGGCCCCACCGCCCGGCGGCCGGACCTGGCCGGCCGGGACCTCCCTGCCGGACATCGAGGAGCTGCGCGACCACCTGGCGGGCAAGGTGCTCCGGGAGGAGTACCCGCGCACCGTGATCCGGCTCCGTACCCTGCCCCGCACCACGG
>NZ_JBSGZP010001158.1:0-1121 GCF_053611065.1 Streptomyces sp. NPDC054840 | reverse complement strand
CCGAGAGCCGGCACGCCGCCGCCCGGCGGGCCGCCGAGGACGAACGGGAGCTCGACCGGCTGCAGCGCCGGCATGCGGAGACCCTCCGCCGCGCCGCCCTGCTCGCCCAGGCCGAACCCGAGCGGCACCGGGTGCGCGGCCTCCTCGACCGGGCCCGGCGGGGCGCCCTGGTGGCCCCCGCCCTGGAGCTGCGCGGCGCCGCCTCCGCCGCACACCTCGCCGCCGCGCACGCCGAGGCCTCCGCGCGGGCGCAGCTGCCGCCCACGCTGAAGGAAGCGGGAACCGAGCAGCTGGCCGACGTCGAGCAGCGACTGCGCGAGGCCCTGGGCGCCCTCGGCGCGGCACAGCGCGCCGAGCAGCGCAGCGCCGAGATCGGCCGCGAACGGGCCGACCTGGAACGGGAGTCCCGCGCGGCCGAGGAGCAGCACCAGGAGTCCGCCGAGTGGCTGGAGCGCTGGGAGACGACCCGTACGGCGCTGCAGGAGCGCGTGGACGCCGCGCAGCAGGCCGCGACCCTGGCCGAGCAGCTCGCGGGCCGGCTGGAACCCGCCCGCATGCAGCTGAACGCCGCCCGGCGGCGGGACGAACTCGACGCCGACGCGGCGCGCGCCGCGGGCGAACTGCTCACCCTGCGCGAGGAGTCGGCCGCCGCCCGGGAGCGCTGGCTGGAGCTCAAGGAGGCCCGGCTGCGCGGGATCGCCGCCGAGCTCGCCGAGGCACTGGTCGCGGGGGAGGCCTGCGCCGTGTGCGGGTCCGCGGACCACCCCGCTCCGGCCCGCCCGGCCCCCGGCCACGTGGACCGCGCGGCCGAGGACGCCGCCCATGCCCACCTCGAACGGGCCGAGCAGGCCCGGGCCGCCGTCGACCGTCGGCTCGCCGCCGCGCAGGAGGCCCGCGCCGAGGCCGCGGCCGCCGCCGGGGACGCCGCCACCGCCGAACTGCTGGCTCTGACCACCGACCTGAGTGCCCGCCATGCCGCCGCCCACGCCGCGGCCGCCGGCCTGCACGCCGCCCGGGAACAGCTCGCCAGGGCCGAGCGGGAGCACACCGCGCGCAGCGCCGACCGGCAGGGCGCCGAGACCCGGGCCGCCGCCAGGGCCTCCCGGCGCGAGGCCCTGGAC
>NZ_JBSGZP010001157.1:0-1121 GCF_053611065.1 Streptomyces sp. NPDC054840 | reverse complement strand
AGAGCCTAGCCGGGCGGCGCCGCGCTGCACAGGTCTTTTCTCGAATCAGCGGCGGCATGCCAGGTGTGACCTTTCACACGCAACAGAGAATTGCCTTGCGGTGTCGCGTTCCGGCAGAGTCTGGTTTCCGTCAGGCCCCGCATACGGCACACCTGTATCTCCCGTGAGGTACGCGCAGCACCACAACTCCACAGCCGATCGCCGTATGCCGCCCGGAGTTTCACGCGGCGGCCCCCGCAAGGGGGTTGCCCACGGGCCCGCGCCTCCAGTGACCGTAGAACCACGGAGGCCAGAGTCGAGGGCACTTTTGCGCCCGCGCGGTCACTGCGGACGCTGCTGGAAGGACACCGTGTGAGCCGGATCTCGGTCCGGGGGTTCGCCGTGGCTTCGGCCACCGCGGTCACCACCGTCGGCGCAGTCGTAGGCGTTGCCACCGGCGACCCCACGAACGATCTCGAGACGACCGCGTCCGGCGCGACTCTCCTTGCCGACATCCCGGTCGGCGACCAGGCACAGGTCCAGAGTGCGTCGCTGACGCAGCAGGCCGACGCCATCGCCCACGCCGCCGATGCCGACGCCAAGCGTTCCGCCGAGGAGGCCGCTCGCCTCCAGGCCGCCGAGGACGCCAAGGCCAAGAAGGCGGAGGCCGAGAAGGAGAAGGCCGAGGCCGACGCCAGGCTGAAGCGGGAACGCGAGGAGAAGGAACAGGTCGCCAGCCGCTCCGCCGCCCGTGATGCCGGGGACTTCGCCCCCCAGAGCTCCTACACGGTCGCTCAGGTCAAGGCCATCGCCCAGCAGATGGTCCCGGCCGGCCAGTTCCAGTGCTTCTCGAACATCATCAACCAGGAATCCACCTGGAACTACCTGGCCGTGAACAAGTCCTCGGGCGCCTACGGTCTGGTCCAGGCACTGCCCGGTTCGAAGATGGCCACGGCCGGCGCGGACTGGCGCACCAACCCCGCCACGCAGATCAAGTGGGGCCTGAACTACATGGAAGACCGCTACGGCAGCCCCTGCGGCGCCTGGAGCTTCCACCAGGCCAACGGCTGGTACTAGAAAGCCCGCGCCGCCGCAAGCGCCGCGCACCGCACAACCCTGGGGAGCCCCGCACCGTCCTACGG
>NZ_JBSGZP010001156.1:0-1127 GCF_053611065.1 Streptomyces sp. NPDC054840 | reverse complement strand
CGTTCGTGGCGTAGCCCGCCGGACCCGCCGGTTGCGTGTGGAGGGGCGCCGGGGCGTCCCCGCAGGGCGCCGACCGCAACCACCCCGCACGCTCCGACCCTCCCCACGTCGGCGCCCGAGGAGGCCCCGGCGCGCGCCGGGCTCCGTCGCGACCGGCTCACGGAGCCTCGGCCGGCACCTCCGGGATCTCCGGGGCGTTCAGAGCAGAGCCCTGCGCCGGCGGCATTCCGTGGAGCGGCTTGTCCGGCGTGCCGTGCTCCCGTCCACCGCCCCCGCCGGGCGTGAGCCGGCCCGGCAGCAGCTCCAGTACGGCCTGGCGGTACGCCGGATGCGTGGCCTCGTCGTACGGGTCCGGGGTGGCGGGCACCTGAAGCCGGTGCACGGGCCCGGTGCCGAGCCGGGCGTACCCGCGCCCCGGCGGCACGTGGGCCGTCGGGGTGGTGTGCGGTGGCAGCCCCAGTACGTCCGCGACCTGCTGGACGGCGGCGGGCCCGAGCACGACGCGGGCGCGGGTGTGCTGCCAGACGGCGTCGTTCAGCAGCTCCAGGTGCCCGAACTGCTCGGCCACCACCACCGTGACGTGCGCGGGCCGTCCGTGCCGCAGCGGCACCTGCAACTGGGCCAGCGGGTCGGGGCCGCCTTCGGCGACGGCGAGGTGGGCCAGTACGGTCGGCTGGTCCAGCAGGATCCACAGGGGTCGCCGGGTGTCCTCGGGTGCGGGCCGTCCGACCTCCCGGGCCCGGTGGGTGGCGATGAGCCGCCGTTCGGTCTCCTGCGCGGCCCATTCCAGGGTGGCCTGGGCCCCGGTCGGCCCGCATTCCACGGCGAGGACGCCGGCCCGGCCGGACAGGCAGGAGTACTCACCGCTGCCGCCGCCGTCGACGATCAGCACGTCGCCCCCGTGCCGCAGGGCCTGCAGGGCGACCGAGCGCAACAGGGTCGAGGTGCCGCTGCCGGGCTGGCCGACGGCCAGCAGGTGGGGCTCGGTGGAGCGGGGTCCGGTGCGCCAGATCACGGGCGGCACGTCCCGGGGCTCGTCGCCCTCCAGTACGGGCAGGGTGCGCTGCACGCCGCCGGCGTCGGTGAATCCGAGCACGGTCTCGCCGGGGGAGGTGACGAACGGCTGG
>NZ_JBSGZP010001155.1:0-1128 GCF_053611065.1 Streptomyces sp. NPDC054840 | reverse complement strand
GTGTGACGGCGCCCGCCGTGCCGCCGGCGCCGAAGGCTCCCGCCTCGTCCCCGGCCTCGGCCGAGCCGGATCCGCCCGCGCAGGAACCGCCGGCGGCGCAGGGCACCGTAGCCCCCCGGCCCGGGCCGGCGCCCTCGGCGGCGGGCTCCGCCGCTCCCGCCCCCGCGCCGTCCTCGTCCCCGTCGCCCACCACGGGCCGGCAGAAGCCCTCGCCCACGCCGTCGCCGGAGCGGCCCTCACCGAAGCCGACTCCGCCGCCGTCCCCGAAACCGCCGCAGGGGTTCCAGCTGGCCGGGCTCGCTCACTCGGTCCACGGGGACCACAGCGGCCCGGAGCTGCAGATGTGGCGCAGCGGCTGGGTGTGGCAGCGCCGCGGGCTGGAGGTGGGCGGCCGGCGCTTCGCGCACGGCATCACCGTGAACCCGCGCTCCTCGGTGGAGATCACCCTCAACCGGCAGTGCACGAGCTTCTCGGCGCAGGCGGGGGTGGACGGCCTGTCGCTGTTCACGGATGGAACGGTGCGGTTCTCCGTGTACGCCGACGGGGAGCGGGTGTGGCAGTCCGCCGCCCTCGGGCAGGAGGACCCGCCCGCGGCCCTGCAGGTCTCCCTCACGGGGCGCAGGACGCTGCGGCTGGTGGTCGAGAAGGCCGGGCCGGGCAGCCTGCCGACGCTGGCGAGCTGGGCGGACGCCGTGCTCAGCTGCCGCTGAGCGCCGGGGTCAGTCGCCTCTAGGCGCCGTGGTCAGCGTGGTCGCGAAAGCGGCCGGGGTGAGGGTGGCGCGGGCCTCCTCCTCGCGGTGGCGCTCCGGGCGAGCGGGGCCCGGGTCCGCCCCAGGAGGCCGTCCACCGTGCCGCTCTCCAACCGGGCGCGGATGGCCCGCACGCCAGTCGGGGCCCGCCGTGAGGGCCCGTACCGCCTCGACCGTCCGGCCGGCGTCGGCCGGCAGCAGGGCCGCCGCCTCGGCCATGCCCGCCGGGTGGCGCTCGGCGCGGCGGGCGTCGACGGCGACGGAGAGCGCGGGCCCGATCCGGGCCAGGCCACCACCGGACGTTGTCTGCGGGCCGCACCCACCGGGCACACACCGCCGGACCGCCCGGCCGGGCCGCCGACGCCCCCGGAGGCAGGAC
>NZ_JBSGZP010001154.1:0-1128 GCF_053611065.1 Streptomyces sp. NPDC054840 | reverse complement strand
GGCGGCGGGTTCGGCATCCGGGCCCCCGGGCCTGGGGCCGTACGTACGGGCCCGCGTAGCCGAACCGTTATGAACGGGCGGTGGCGCCTGAGTACCCGTACTCAGGCGCCACACCCCTTCGCCGGGCCAGGATCGGAGCATGCTCTGGTCCGACCCGAAGAACGAGCCGCCCAAGGACATGCGCGACGCGCAGGCGATGATCCGGCGGCTGACCGTGGTGCTCGCCCTCGCCATGCTCGTGGTGGTGTACGTCCTGGGTGTGGGCTTCTAGGCCGCCCCTTGCGGAACCTGCCGGGCCCGGCCCGCCCGGGACGGCCCCTCGCCGCGCTGTCGGGCACCCGAGTACGTCCGGTACACGGGCGCCCCTCCGCCGTGCGAGGCACCGCACCGGACGACCCGGGCTCACCCGACAAGATCCGGAGGAGACGGCTTCGGCCCTGTCACGGCGCTGCGGGCCGCACCTACGATGGCCATCATGACTGCGACACCTGAGCCGACTGCCACACCTGAGCCCTCGCCGACCGCGCGCAAGCTCGTCCTCGCCTCCGCCTCCCCCGCCCGGCTGAACCTGCTGCGGCAGGCCGGGCTCGCCCCGCACGTGATCGTCAGCGGCTTCGACGAGGACACCCTGAACCACGACGAGCCGGCCGCCCTGGCGCTGGCGCTGGCCGAGGCGAAGGCCGCCGTCGTGGCGGGGCTGGACGAAGCCGCGGGCGCCCTGGTGATCGGCTGCGACTCGGTGCTGGAGCTGGACGGCGAGGCGCTCGGCAAGCCGGTGGACGCCGAGGAGGCCACCGCGCGCTGGAAGTCGATGCGCGGACGGGCGGGCGTCCTGCGCACCGGGCACTGTGTGATCGACACGACGGACGGCCGTCAGGTCTCGGCCACGGCCTCGACGACGGTCCGGTTCGGTGAGCCCACGGACGCGGAGGTGGCCGCGTACGTGGCGAGCGGGGAACCCCTGCACGTGGCGGGGGCGTTCACCCTGGACGGGCTGTCGGCGCCGTTCATCGACGGCATCGACGGGGATCACGGCAACGTCATCGGCCTGTCGCTTCCGCTGTTGCGTTCCCTGCTGGGCGAACTGGACGTGTCCATCACGGACTTGTGGGCTTGAGTTCCCCGAAC
>NZ_JBSGZP010001153.1:0-1131 GCF_053611065.1 Streptomyces sp. NPDC054840 | reverse complement strand
CTCCCGGACTCCGGGAGGGCAGGCCCTTCGGCATTTCGGTACGCCGAAGGGCCCGCCGGATCGACCGGCGCTCAGCCCAGGAGGGCGCGGATGAAGGGGAGCAGGGCGCGGAAGGCCTGGCCGCGGTGGGAGATGGCGTTCTTCTCCGCCGGGGTCAGTTCCGCGCACGTGCGGGTGTCGCCCAGCGGCTGGAGGATCGGGTCGTAGCCGAAGCCGCCCGTCCCGGACGGGGTGTGGCGGAGGGTGCCCAGGAGGCGGCCCTCGACGACGCGTTCGGTGCCGTCCGGGAGGGCCAGGGCCGCCGCGCACGCGAAGTGGGCCCCGCGGTTCTCGTCGGCGATGTCGCCGAGCTGCGCCAGCAGCAGGTCCAGGTTGGCCTTGTCGTCGCCGTGGGTGCCGGCCCAGCGGGCCGAGAAGATGCCGGGGGCGCCGTGCAGGACGTCCACGCAGAGGCCGGAGTCGTCGGCGACCGCCGGGAGGCCGGTGGCGCGGGCCAGGGCGTGGGCCTTCAGGAGGGCGTTCTCGGCGAAGGTGACGCCGGTTTCCTTGACGTCCGGGATCTCGGGGTACGCGTCCGCGCCGACCAGCTCGTGCGGCAGGCCGGCGTCGGACAGGATCGCGCGGAGTTCGGAGACTTTGCCCGCGTTGCGGGTGGCCAGGATGAGGCGGCTGGGCGTCGAGGTCATGCCCCCATTATCCCGGGGTGCAGACCTTGGACAGCTCGCTTGCCGCGTCCGCGACCGGCTGGATGTCCGGGGCGTTGTTGCCGCTCTCGATGGAGGCACGGACGTTCTTGACGGCCGTGTTCATGGAGTCGATGGCCTTGCTGAGGTCCGCGTTGTCCGTCTGGTCGCCGACCTTCTTCAGGTTCGTCTCGATCTGGTTGAGCGCGTTCTGGGCGTCCTGGGGGCTGTTGCCCGCCTGGGAGACGGCCTGCTGGAGGTCGTTCGCACCGTCCGTGATGGCCACGGCCGTGTTCGCGCAGTCCATCGCCGTGGAGATCGCGTCGCAGGAGGACAGGGCCGGGACGGTGAGTACGGCGGCCACGGCTATGGCCGCTATGCGGAGCTTCATGCGGTTCTCCCCCTGAGGGTTCGGGTGTTACGAGGACGGGCGCACGGTGGCGAAACC
>NZ_JBSGZP010001152.1:0-1133 GCF_053611065.1 Streptomyces sp. NPDC054840 | reverse complement strand
GCCCCGCACCGGGCCGGGCCGGGCCGGGCCGGTGTGGGGGGTCAGAGGGCGCCGGTGGCTCTGAGCAGGTGCCAGACCGCCGGGAGTCCCACCCCGTTCTGGAAGGCCACGTACTCCGGCTCGATCACGTGCGGCGCCCACTTCAGCTTGAACGCCTCCTGCGAACGGGCCGGATACACCAGCCTGCCGTGCTCGGCGACCAGCCGCAGCGCACGGCCCAGCCCCCGGCTCGAACCCGCCGGCTCGTGCCGGTCCCCGAACCCGGCGAACGGGGTCAGCCCCAGATGCAGCCAGCCCGCACCCTCTTCCCGGAAACGTTCCAGGGCGCTCAGGTTGACCAGCTCCACCGTGCCGACCGGCGCCCGCGGCGACCGGCGCGTCAGGTCGTACAGCCAGCCCGGCCTGGCACCCCACACCGGTGAATAGCTGATGTAGCCGACCGTGCGGCCCCCGTGCCGGGCCAGGAACGTCCGGCGCAGCGGCGCCGCGGGGCCGCCGCGTTCACCGATCAGGAACGACAGTTCCCTGACGTGCCGGCCCTTCGCCGCGAGCCACTGGGCGTCGATCGCGTCGAGTTCCCGCCGGTCCCCGAGGTCGCCGGGATCCGCCTCCACCACGCTCACCCCCTCGCGCAGGGCCCGGTTGACGTTCTGCCGGACCTTCGCCAGCGGCTTCCCGCGTACCGTGAACCGGGCGAGGTCGATCCCGTAGGTGCTGCCCAGCTGGTTCACCGTGAAGCCCCGCTCCGCGTACAGCGGCACGTCGGCCCGTGCGACCTGCGCCGCGGTGACCCGCGGCGCGGGCCCCGGCCCCGCCGCCAGATGTGCCAGGAACTCCTCCAGCAGGCCGCCCCGGTCCTTCGGCGCGGCGAACGGCGCGGCGAACTGCACCACGTCACGGCGTCCCCGCCGGGTGTAGGCGACGAGCCCCTCCCGCGACCGTCCCGCGTAGCGCAGGGTCTCCTCGTTCAGGGCCAGTACCGCACTGGGATGGTCGGCGTGGGCCCGCAGGAGCTCCAGGGCCCGGCCCGCAGCCCCGGCTCCCGGGGCCGGCGCCGTACGCCCCGCGCTCACCACCGGCTCCCCGCCGGACGGACCGCACGCCCGCCCCCCGCCACCCCGCCCGCACCCGAC
>NZ_JBSGZP010001151.1:0-1133 GCF_053611065.1 Streptomyces sp. NPDC054840 | reverse complement strand
GCTCCGGCACCGTCGCCGGAGTCGCCGAGCAGGTCAGCCCCTCGGTCGTCCGCATCGACGTCAGTACCGGCTCCGGCCAGGGCACCGGCTCCGGCATCGTCCTCGGTGCCGACGGCGAGATCGTCACGAACAACCACGTGGTGAGCGGCGCCGCCGAGATCCAGGTGACGATGAGCGACGGCAAGAAGTACCCCGCCAAGATCGTGGGCACCGACCCCGACAAGGATCTGGCCCTGATCGAGCTCCAGGGCGCCTCCGGGCTGAAGCCCGCCGCACTCGGCGACTCCGGCAGCGTCAAGGTCGGCGACCAGGTCGTCGCCATCGGCTCCCCCGACGGCCTCACCGGCACCGTCACCAGCGGCATCGTCTCCGCGCTGAACCGAGAGGTGAAGGTGCCGAAGTCGGAGCAGCGGTCCCCGCAGGGCCGGCAGCAGGGCGAGGACAGCTGGCCGTTCTCCTTCGGCGGCCGCCAGTTCAACGGGGACACCGGCTCCGACACCACCTCGTACAAGGCCCTCCAGACGGACGCCTCCCTCAACCCCGGCAACTCCGGCGGCGCCCTCGTCGACATGAACGGCCGGATCGTGGGCATGCCCTCCGCGATCTACTCCCCCGCCTCCGGCAGCTCCGCGGCCGGCAGCGTCGGCCTCGGCTTCGCCATCCCGGTCGACACGATCAAGGCCGACCTGAACTCCCTGCGCAAGGGCGGCCCCGGCGGCGCGGGCTCCTCCGGTACGGGCTCCCGCACCGGCTCCGGCTCCGCCGCCGACGGCTTCGGCACCAGCTTCTGACCCACCCGTGCGAGGCTGGAGGCGCCGTCCCGGGCCGCACTCCACGGCCGACCACCACCTCTGGGAGACCCATCCATGAATCCCGCCGAAGGCGAAGCGCGGATCCTCGTCGTCGACGACGAACCGGCCGTACGCGAGGCCCTGCGCCGCAGTCTCGCCTTCGAGGGGTACGCCGTGCAGACCGCCGTCGACGGGCTCGACGCCCTCGACCGGGCGGCCTCGTACTCCCCCGACCTGATCGTCCTGGACATCCAGATGCCCCGGATGGACGGGCTGACGGCCGCCCGCCGTATCCGCGCCACCGGCGACACCACGCCGATCCTGATGCTGACGGCCCGGGAC
>NZ_JBSGZP010001150.1:0-1137 GCF_053611065.1 Streptomyces sp. NPDC054840 | reverse complement strand
CGCCGCTGCTTCTCCAGTCGCCGCTCCTCGGCCTCGGCCCGCAGCCGGGCCTCCTCCTCGGCCTGCCGACGCAGTCGCTCGGCCTCCGCCGCGCGTGCCTTCTCCTCGGCCTCGGCGCGCAGCCGCTCGGCCTCGGCCCGCGCCCGGGCCTCCTCCTCGGCGCGCAGCCGCTCCTCCTCCGCCTTCCGGGCGGCTTCGGCCTCTGCCCTGATCCGCGCTTCCTCGGCCTCGCGGGCCAGCCGTGCCTCCTCCTCGGCGCGCAGCCGCGCTTCCTCCGCCTTGCGCGCCGCCTCTTCCTCGGCCCTGCGCCGGGCCTCCTCCTCGGCGAGGCGCCGCGCCTCCGCCTGGGCGGCCACTTCGGCCTCCGAGAGGGGGAGCATCCGGTCCAGGCGGTGCCGTACGACCGTGGTCACCGAGCCCGGGTCCTGGCCCGCGTCGACCACGAGGTAACGGCCGGGGTCGGACGCGGCGAGGGTCAGGAAACCGGACCGCACCCGCTGGTGGAACTCCGCCGGCTCCGACTCCAGCCGGTCCGGCGCCTCCGTGAACCGCTCGCGCGCCGCCTCCGGCGACACGTCGAGCAGCACGGTCAGGTTCGGGACGAGCCCGTCGGTGGCCCAACGCGAGATCCTGGCGATCTCCGTCGGGGAGAGGTCGCGGCCGGCGCCCTGGTAGGCCACCGAGGAGTCGATGTAGCGGTCCGAGATGACGACCGCGCCGCGCTCCAGGGCCGGGCGCACCACCGTGTCCACGTGTTCCGCCCGGTCGGCGGCGTACAGCAGTGCCTCGGCGCGGTTCGACAGACCGGCCGAGGAGATGTCGAGCAGGATCGAGCGGAGCCGCTTGCCGACGGGGGTCGCCCCGGGCTCCCGGGTCACCACGACCTCGTGGCCCTTGCCCCGTATCCAGTCGGCCAGCGCCTGGACCTGGGTGGACTTGCCGGCTCCGTCGCCGCCCTCCAAGGCGATGAAGAACCCGGTGGCGGACGGCGCCTGGACTGGCTCTCCGCCGCGCAGCGCCTCGCGCAGGTCCCGCCGCAGCGGGACGCCCCGCCGGTCGTCGGCCTTCGTGAGCACCACCACGGCGACCGGCAGCAGCAGGGCGCCGACCAGCATCAGGGTGAACGCGGCGCCGCCG
>NZ_JBSGZP010001149.1:0-1142 GCF_053611065.1 Streptomyces sp. NPDC054840 | reverse complement strand
GGCCCGGTGCCGTCCGGATCCGGCCGGGCGGTCGCCGGAGCCGGGCGGGCCGGACCCGCGGGGGTCCCCGTCCCCGCCGGCGGGTACACCGGAATGAGGACCACCGTCCCGCACGAACCGCAGCCCAGCTCGGGATGCGGCCACTCGCTCTCCCGCCCGCAGGTCGTGCAGCGCACCGTCACCCAGGTGTCCGACCACGTCCGGTGGGTCAGCGGAACCGGCGGCGCGGCCAGGTCCAGCGGGGGATGGACCGGGCTTCCGCAGGCGCAGGGGAAGACCGGGGCGGTGTAGCCGTTCTCGCGCAGGCACGCCGGGCAGCGCACCGGTACCGCTTCCGCCATGAGACCCGGACTCCCTCCGTCGCTGTGCGTAGGTCCATGCTCCACCACCGGCGACCGCCGGGGGGCGGCCGCACGCATTTTCCGGGGGATTCCCGTCGGCGGATCAGTGATTTGTACGAGTCGCCGACCGAGTTGCGGCTTTTGGTGGCTTCCGAGGTTCCCCACCGCCTTGACGTCGCAAGAGTCGCCGCTTAGCTTGTTCCGTATAGCAGAACAAAACTTCCGGATTACGGAAAAGTCTGACCGCCAGACCCGCAGGAGAACTCGATGCCTCGTATGACAGCCGCCGCCGCTGCAGTGGAGATCCTCAAGCTCGAGGGTGTCGAACAAGCGTTCGGTGTCCCCGGTGCTGCGATCAACCCGTTCTACCGCGAGCTCAAGAACGTGGGCGGCATCGCGCACACCCTCGCCCGCCACGTCGAGGGCGCTTCACACATGGCCGAGGGGTACACGCGCGCCAAGGCGGGCAACATCGGTGTCTGCATCGGAACTTCGGGCCCGGCCGGCACCGACATGATCACCGGCCTGTACTCGGCGATCGCGGACTCGATCCCGATCCTCTGCATCACCGGTCAGGCCCCGGTCTCGAAGCTCCACAAGGAGGACTTCCAGGCCGTCGACATCGCCTCGATCGCCAAGCCGGTCACGAAGAAGGCCACGACCGTCCTGGAGGCCGCGCAGGTCCCCGGCGTGTTCCAGGAGGCCTTCCACCTGATGCGCTCCGGCCGTCCGGGCCCGGTCCTGATCGACCTCCCGATCGACGTCCAGCTGACCGAGATCGAGTTCGACCCGGAGACCTAC
>NZ_JBSGZP010001148.1:0-1143 GCF_053611065.1 Streptomyces sp. NPDC054840 | reverse complement strand
GCCCGGGCCCGTCCCCGGGCGTCCACAAGCCCGCCGGGGCCCTGCCCTAGCCACGCCCCCCGGCCCCCCGCCGCCCGCTCGAGGGCGGGGTGGTCGCACGCGTCGAGGTCGGAGTCCGTCCGACGCCGGACCGGGCCGCCAGCAGCTACCGGAGCGCTCTCGCGATTCATCGGATCATGGAAGCACAGCCTGCCGGGCGTAGGTCTGCGACCAGGTATTTCCCCTGTCTTCGCGGTGGCTACAGCAGCGATTCCCACGTCATCGTCGTGCCCCGCGCACCCGATTCCGTACGGCCGTCGTCCGCCACCCTCAGGCGGACCCGGGACGGGCTCGCCTCCACCAGCACGTCGATGAAGGTGATCTCGCGGCGCCGGTGCGCCGCGGCCAGGGCGCCGCGCAGGGCCCCGAGCAGGTCGGCCGCCACCGGATCCGGCAGCAGCGCGTCGACCGCCCCCGCGAAGTGCACCGACGGCTGGAAGCCGAGCACGGCCGCCGCCCCGCCCGTCTCGCGCAGCACCCGGCCGCGGAAGGTCGTCGGGGCGTCGGCCGGTGGCTGCTGGAGGGCGAAGATGGCCGTCCGGACCTCCTGGATGGTGGAGTCCAGCTCGTCCACGGCCCGGCTGAGCTCGTCGCCCACCATGTCCCCCGACGGGGCGTTCGCGGCCCGCCGCCGGGTGCTCTCCAGCATCATCTCGGTGGCGAAGAGCCGCTGGACCACCAGGTCGTGCAGGTCCCGCGCGATCCGGTCGCGGTCCTCGTACACCGCCAGCTGCTCCCGGTCGTGCTGGGCGTCCGCCAGGACGAGGGCCAGTGCGGCCTGGGAGGCGAACTGCGAGGCGAGCAGCCGGTCCACCGCGTCGTACGCGGGGCCGCCCCGGTCGCGGGGCAGGGCCAGGGTGCCGATCAGCCGGCCGCCGCTCTGCAGCGGGAGCATCATGGACGGCCCGAACCGCTCCCGTACGTGCGTGGTCATCCGGGTATCCGTCGCCGAGTCGTCGATGAAGACGGGGTCGCCCCCGAGGAGTTGTACCAGCACCGGCGAACCGGGGGCGATCGCCGTTCCGACCAGGTCCCCGGGGTCGCCCCGGGTGGAGGCGGCCACGATCTCCATGCCGCCCTCGGGGGTCGGCTGGAGCACCACCC
>NZ_JBSGZP010001147.1:0-1154 GCF_053611065.1 Streptomyces sp. NPDC054840 | reverse complement strand
AGGCCCGACCACGGCGAGGTCCCGTCGCTCGGCCACCCGGCGGCAGGGTTGCGCAGGTCCATGACGTATTGGTTGCCGACGAAGCCGCTGCCGGGGTTCACCTCCCCGTGTAGGTGCGCGGTTTCGACTGGCCGGCCCGGGCGTTGGGCCTCGTCCGGGACACCCCAGGTCTCGCAGGGGGCGCCCGGGCGCTTGGTGTCGGGGCGCCCCCACAGGACCGGCGCTGCTGGCGGCCGCCAATGCGGGGAGTCATCGACGAGGACGAGCGCCGCGTCGTCACGCCCGCCCGGCGTCCCGGCCCACATCACGGTTCCGCCCGCGCTGCCGTCGCCACCCGGGTGGAACACCTGCACGCGGCCACCGGTCGGGCCGGTGACGTGCGCGGAGGTCAGAACCAGGCGGCCACCGACCGCGTACCCCGACCCCGGGCCTTTCGGCCCGGTCACTGCGGTCACCCTCAGCTGTTCCACTTCCTACCCCACCCCGGTCCCAACACCTTCACCGGTTCCCACCGCCTTACCCGGTCCCGACCCCCTGCCTGGGTCCGGTCGTGCCGACCGGACCGCGCCACCGTCAGTCCGGGATGCGCCCCGACACGTCGCCCGGCCCCTCCGGGCGGTTCTGCGCGGAGCTGACGAGCAGGTCGCCGCCGTCGGGACGCTTGGGGGTGAGGGTGAAGGAGACGCGGTGGGTACGACCGCGCGAAAGGCCGGCCTCGGTCTCCGCGCCCACCGCCCACAGCTTGAACCCGGCCTTCGCCTTCGCGTCCGCCCGCAGTTCGACCTCGAACTCCATCTCCACCGGCCCCACCGCGAATACCACCCCAGGATCCTCGCCCACCTGAGCCGCCGCCGACAGCAGTTCGTCGCGTACCGCAGCCACCGCATCCACCAGAGGAATATCCACCGCACCCACCCCTACGTACCTGTACCTGACGCATGATCGCGCTGACCTGGCCACCGTAGAACCAGAGCTGTGGCCGCCGCAGCCGATCCCGCCTCCTGGGTGCCGTACCCAGCTCTGGGGGACGTTGGTCAGGTGGCAGGTGCGCGGGTGGCAGGTGCGCGGGTGAGTGGGTGACGGCGTCTGCGGAGACGCTCGGGGCGGCTTCTTCGAGGTCGGGGGGAGGTGGTTGCGCGGTGCGCAGGATGCGG
>NZ_JBSGZP010001146.1:0-1159 GCF_053611065.1 Streptomyces sp. NPDC054840 | reverse complement strand
CGCCGGTGGTGGTGGCGCGGGCGTCGTCGGTGGTGGTGCCGGCGTCTGAGGTGGGCGGCTCCTCGGAGGCCGGGGCCAGGGCCTGGGCCGGAGCGGCCTCGCGGGCCACCGGGGTGCCCGTCCAGCGTCCGCGCAGGGCGATCAGTACGCCCATGGCGATCGCCAGGAGCAGCAGCGAGACGGAGGTCGCGGCTTCGGGCCTGTCCTGCAGCAGCAGGTACACCTGGAGCGGCAGGGTCTGGGTGGTGCCGGGCAGGTTCCCGGCGAAGGTGATCGTCGCCCCGAACTCGCCCAGCGCGCGGGCCCAGGTCAGCGCCGCACCGGCGATCAGGCCGGGGGCGACCATGGGCAGGGTCACGGTGAAGAACACCCGGACCGGCGAGGCGCCGAGCGAGGCCGCGGTCTCCTCGTAGCTCTGCTTGAGACCGCCGAGCGCGCCTTCGAGGCTGATCACCAGGAAGGGCATGGCGACGAACGTGGCCGCGACGACGGCGCCCGAGGTGTGGAACGGCAGGGTGATTCCGAAGGCGCCCTCCAGCCAGGGGCCGAGCAGCCCGCGCCGGCCGAAGCCGAGGAGCAGGGCGACACCGCCGACGGTCGGCGGCAGCACCATCGGGAGCAGGACGAGGGAGCGGACCAGGGCCTTGCCCTTGAAGTCGACGCGGGCCAGCAGCCAGGCCAGCGGTACGCCGAGGAGCAGCGAGAGGGCCAGGGCCCACAGGGACACCAGCAGTGAGAGCTTCAGGGCCTCCACCACGCCGGGGCTGGTCAGGTGGACGCCGAGCTCGCTCCACCGCGTGCGGGCGAGGATGCCGATGAGCGGCAGCAGCAGGAACGCGACGGCGAGCAGAGCGGGAAGCGCCAGGACCAAGGGGGGCCGGGTGCGGGCCCGGTTACGGACGCGTGTGCCGGGGCGCGTGCCGGTTCGGCTGCGGAGTCTGCTCATGAGGGTTCCTGGCTGCGGGTGGTGGATGCGGGAGAAGCGTAGGCCGCCGGTGGCGGGGCCGGGGCCGGTGCACACGCGGCGAGGGGCTGCCAGTCCCCCCCGGTCATGCAGCCCCACTGGGGGTTCGGGTGGTAGGGCGGGCACGCCATCTGGGAGCCCCCGGCCGGGCGGATGTTCATCGCCGACGGTGTGCTCACCCAGGCCAAGAAGGCC
>NZ_JBSGZP010001145.1:0-1175 GCF_053611065.1 Streptomyces sp. NPDC054840 | reverse complement strand
TTCCCCGAGCGTGCCGGGAACGGACGGGCCGTCGTGCACCTCGTGCGTTCTGCGGTGCGCGGCGAACTCCGTCACCGGCTGGGGGGTGGGCCGGTTCAGCCGGTGCTCTGCGGGTGGGCGAGCCCGCTTACTCGATGAGGTGAGCGCCCGTCACCTCTGCCGACGTATCGATACTTTCCGCCGGCGGCTCGATCGCTCGCCACGGTGCGGAAAATGCGTTGCCCCCGCGCGCGCGGACGGGCGAAGCTCGCCGACATGTCTCACAGCACCGAGCACCAGCCGTCGCAGTCCGCCGCCCCGCGCCCGCCGCGACGGGACGTCTCCGACCTCTTCTCCGGTGGCCGCCTCACCGTGATCCCGCGCAAGGCCGCCCGGCGGGAGCAGTTGCTCGCCCACCTCACGGAGACCCTCTTCGCGGCGGACCGGGAGTACACGGAGCCCGAGGTGAACGACGTGCTGCGCAGCGTTCACGAGGACTGCTCGGCGCTGCGGCGCCATCTGATCACCTCGGGCCGGCTCACACGGACCCGTGACGGCCGTGCCTACCGGCGGGCGGCGACCACCCTGTAGTGGGTCGTCAGGCGGGCCGTCGTCACCGATCGCGTGGAAGGCGACGGCCGACGGCTCGTCGAGGTGCACGTGCTCGTCGGACCCGGTCGGCGGCTCCCACGGCAGCCGGAGCGTGGAGACCACCCCGGGCGCGACCAGCACCGGCCGGCCGGCGAAGGTGGTGGCCGCGGCGGTGTGCGCGTGCCCGCACAGGAAAGCGGTCAGGTGCGGGTGGCACTCGGCGAGGGCGGCGAGCCGCTCCTCCCCGAACTGGCGGATCTCGTCCAGGTACGGGGTGTTCAACGGCACCGGCGGGTGATGGAAGGCGACCAGGAGCGGGAACTCCGGCGAGGTGTCGGTCAGTACGCCGTCCAACCAGGGCAGGGTCGACGCCTCCAGGAAGCCGTGTTGGTGCCCGCCGGGAACGGACGAGTCGCAGACGGCGAGGACGAAGCCCTCGCCGCACAGCACCTGGTCGACGGGCCCGGTGGGGCGGACCCCTCTCCCAGCAGGCCGCGGCGGAAGGCGGCGCGCTCGTCGTGGTTGCCGGGGCGGACGACCAAGGGGTGGCGCGAGCGCAGCAGTTGGGCCGTCGGGACGCACGGCGCGACAGGACGGCCCGGCTG
>NZ_JBSGZP010001144.1:0-1181 GCF_053611065.1 Streptomyces sp. NPDC054840 | reverse complement strand
CTCCGCCGCCTACCGGCATCTGCTGGTCGCCTTCCAGATGGAGATGCTGGTCGGCGAACCCGGTGCCCGGGCGGGCAGCGGGCCCGGTTTCCTGCTGGAGCGCTTCGACCCGGCCTCGGGCAGCTGGCGCCCGGCCGACTTCCGCATCGCCAATGACGCCAAGCCGCCGTCGCTGTTCTCGGGCGGCAGCCCGCTCGCCCGCGAGGCCGTCCGCACCGAGCGCTACCGGCTGCGCGCCACGGCCGGCGGACCCACGGGCAGCAGCCCGGTCGTGGTGTCCGTCATCGACACGGACGCCGACGGCGAGGTGGCGGCCCATGTGGTCCTCGGGCACAGCACCCGCTGAGGGTACAAAAGTGGCGCCGGCGGCCCGAAGGGCGATCCCGCGGCGTCCGGTGCCATGGGGTCTGCCCAGGCCCGCAGGGCCGAGGGGAAGCATCGCAAGGCGGTGGGGCGCCCGTGTACCGGACGTACTCGGCAGCGCCCGACAACGCGGCGCGGTGCCGTGCCAGGGGTCGCGGGGCGGGCGGGACTTCGCGGACACGACCTCAGGGGGCGGTGGTGGTCCAGGTGAACTTGCCGCCACTGACCCAGTGGACCACTTCCAGGTCGTCGAGGTCGTGGATCGTGATCCCCGCCTCGGCGGCGATCAGGAGCACGTCCGTCATCGACCTCGCCCTGCCGACGAATTCCCCGTCGATTTCCACGATGCGGAAGGGCGGGTTTCCGGGTTGCACCCCCCGTACGGTGATCCGCGCCGGGGACATGTGAGGTGCCGAGCCTTCGGTCATGCGGAGACGGTCGCACGCCGTGACCGGTGACGGGCTCGGCGACACGGTCCGAGCGGCCGATCGGTCTCCTCCTCGACAGCCTGCGGGTCCACGGCGCGCCTGTTCGGGACCGGCGGCATCAGGCCGCCTCCCGACCCGCCTCCCCGAGGGCGGACGCCGCGGTTCGCCAGGCGGCGGTGACCGCCTGACGGGCCCGGTCCGTGGCCTCCGGCACCCGGTCGGGCAGGTGCAGCGGCGAACCGATGTGGACGTGGAAGCAGGGGCGGCGCAGCGGGGCGGTGAAGACGCCGGCGAGCTGCTTGGCGCCGCTCCCGGAGCAGAGCCGGCGGGCACCCGCCTGGCCGACGGGCACGACCGGGGCGCCCGTAGCGGCGGCGAGCCGGGCCAGGC
>NZ_JBSGZP010001143.1:0-1182 GCF_053611065.1 Streptomyces sp. NPDC054840 | reverse complement strand
GCTCCTGGGCGGCGTTACGCGGGCTCGCGGGCCGGCGTCGCCAAGGTGGCCGGCACCGCCGCCGGCCTGACCCGGGACCGCCGCGCCGTACGCAGCGCCTCCCAGGTGAGGATCACGAGCGCGGCCCACACCAGGGAGAAGCCCGCCCAGCGCTCGGGCGGCATCGCCTCGTGGAAGTACAGGACCCCGAGCCCGAACTGGAAGACCGGGGCCATGTACTGGAGCAGCCCCAGGGTGGACAGCGGGACGCGGATCGCGGCCATCCCGAAGAACACCAGCGGGATCGCCGTGACCAGGCCGGTCGCGGCCAGTAGGAGCGAGTGGGCGACCCCGTGCGAGGCGAAGGTGGACCCGCCCTGCGCACCGAGCCACAGGACGTATCCGAGGGCGGGCAGGAACAGCACGGCCGTCTCGGCGGCCAGCGACTCCAGGCCGCCCATGTCGAGCTTCTTCTTGATCAGCCCGTACGTGGCGAAGGAGAAGGCGAGGATCAGCGAGATCCACGGCGGCCGCCCGTAGCCGATGGCGAGCACCAGCACGGCGGCGAAGCTGAGGCCGACCGCCACCCACTGGGCGCGGCGCAGCCGCTCACCGAGCACCAGCACGCCGATGGCGATGCTGACCAGGGGATTGATGAAGTAGCCGAGGCTGGCCTCGACGACATGCTCGTTGTTGACGGCCCAGATGTAGAGGCCCCAGTTCACGCTGATCACCGAGGCGGCCAGCGCGGTCAGGCCGAGCTTGCGGGGCTGGCGGAGCAGCTCCCGTATCCAGCCCCAACGGCGCAGCGCGAGCAGCGCCAGACCGACCACGGCCAGGGACCACACCATGCGGTGGGCGAGGATCTCGATCGCCCCGGAGGGCTTGAGGAGCGGCCAGAAGAGGGGCACCAGCCCCCACATCCCGTATGCGCCGAATCCGTAGAGCAAACCCGTGCGCTGCTCGTTCTCTGCCTTCACGGGGCCTCCTGTGCGACTTCCGGCCAACTTGACGAAGGTAACGCCGTACGGCCCCGATGTCATGCCCGTCATCGGGAGATACTCATGACATCTTTCGGGGTCCGTGGTGCCGCGGGCCGCGCCGGACGCGACGGAGCCCGGATCCTGGCGCGGGATCCGGGCGGCGTGGCGGGCGTGCGGCGCGCCCGAACCCACCACGGGGCAGGGGTCGTTGGCGGTCAGC
>NZ_JBSGZP010001142.1:0-1186 GCF_053611065.1 Streptomyces sp. NPDC054840 | reverse complement strand
GGGCTGTGGCTCGCGCACGGCGAGCGGGCCGTCTTCCGCGTGGTGCGGGCCGTCGCCGGGCGCCTTTGGACTCCGCTGCGCCTGCTGCTCCGTACGGCGGTGCCCGCGCACCGGCCGCCCGTACGCATCCGCCGCCGACGCCGGCACCGCGCGCCGCGCCGGCTCTTCCTCGTCCACGCCATCACCTCACGGGGTCCGCCGGTGGGAACCGCTGTCCTCTGACAGCTGGTTCCCCGAGCCGCGACCGCGACCGCTTTCGCACCCGCATACCGCGCCTCGGGCCTCGGCCATGCCTTCCGGCAGGCCGCACCCCTCACCGGCTCCGCCGCTCGCGGACCGGACCCCCTTGCGCATAAGGACCTTGTGGCGATGACTGCTGCCCTGACGACCCCCTCGACCTCCCCCTGTACCGCCCGCGACCGGCCGGCCCGGCGCACCCCGGACTCCGACGCGGCGGTGACCCGGCTGGCGCTGGACGCCCGCGACGGCGATCCGGTGAAGACCGACCGGTTCGTGCGCGCGCTCCACGGCGACGTCTGGCGCTACGTGGCCTACCTCAGCGCCGACGCCCAGGCGGCCGACGACCTCACCCAGGATGTCTTCCTCCGTGCGCTGGCGAGCCTGCACCGGTTCGAGGGCCGTTCCTCCGCGCGTACCTGGCTGCTGTCCATAGCCCGCCGCACGGTCGTGGACAGCCTGCGCCACGCGGCCGCCCGGCCCAGACTCTCGGACCGCTGCGACTGGCAGACGGCAGCCGAGCAGACCCAGCCGTACGGCGTGCCGGGCTTCGAGGACGGCATCGCCCTGGCGGAACTGCTCGCCGTGATCCCGTCCGAGCGCCGGGAGGCGCTGGTCCTGACCCAGTTGCTGGGCCTGTCCTACGCCGAGGCCGCCGCGGCCGTCGGCTGCCCGATCGGTACGGTCCGCTCCCGCGTCGCCCGCGCCCGTACCTCCCTGATCGCGCTCCTGACGGACACTCGTACGTCCGAGCCGGCGCCGGAGCCCGCGGCGCCGCTGCACGACCGGGCCGGAGAGCGGATGCTCACGGCGGCCGCGGCGCTCGCCTGACCTTGTAGACGCGCGAGCGGACGTATTCAGGGGGAGAGCTGCGGGCGGCGTGAGCGCCCGCAGCCCTCCCGGCCCAGACCGCGACGATCAACCGGCTCAGTGTCCGCGGGAGTTGGGA
>NZ_JBSGZP010001141.1:0-1188 GCF_053611065.1 Streptomyces sp. NPDC054840 | reverse complement strand
TCCCGGGAGCGGCCACCGCGCGGGACGCCGCGCTGGCCCTGCCCGTACCGCTGGTGGACTCGGCCGACCCGAACGCCGGTTTCCTGACCGGTCTGCTGGCCTCCGCACCGGGCGACCTGCTGGGCGCGCTGAGCGCGGCGCCGGCCGACTCGGCCGAGCTGCGGCTGCGGGAGCTGCGGGCCCGCCTGGAGCTGGGCGAACTGCCCGAGGCCGGAAGCACCTTGGCGGATCTGGAGACCCGGCATCCGGACGACTGGCGGGTGGTGTGGGCCCGTGGTATCGCCTCGCTGGCCACCGGTGACGACGAGATAGCGGCCCTGTCCTTCGACGCGATCTACGACGCCTTCCCGGGCGAGCCCGCGCCGAAGCTGGCCCTCGGGCTGTGTGCGGAGGTGCTGGGCCAGCTGGACAACGCCGCCGAGTACTACCGCCTCGTGTGGATCACCGACCCGGGATTCGTGAGCGCGGCCTTCGGGCTGGCCCGTGTCCAACTGGCCGCCGGAGACCGGGACGCGGCCGTGCGCACGCTGGAATCCGTACCGGAGGCGTCCATCCACTACACGGCCGCGCGGGTGGCGGCGGTACGCGCACGTCTGCGCGACCGGTCCCCGCAGGAACCGCTGCTGGCCGACCTGGCGGCCGCCGCGGACCAGGTGGAAGCCCTGCGGCGGTTCGGGCTGGACCCGGAGCGGCAGGAACGGCTCGCGACGGAGGTTCTGGGCTTGGCCCTCGACTGGGTACTGTCGGGTAGCCGGGGTTCCGACCCCGGCCGGACCTCGCTGCTCGGCAGTCAACTGGACGAGCGGGGCCTGCGCTTCGGACTGGAGCGCTCGTACCGCGTCCTCGCACGGCTGGCGCGGCGTGGCGAGGAAAGGATCGAACTGGTGGAGCGGGCAAACCGTTTCCGTCCCCGGACGTGGGTGTGAGTGATGTCGATGCATCGGCTGTCGGGCTGCCCCAGCTGCGCGGAACCCTTGGAGGAGGGTGACCGTTTCTGCGGCGTCTGCGGCTACGCCGTGAGCGCACCGCCCCCGGCCGCCGGGGACCATCCGACCATCCCCATCCCACCGGCACCGCCGGCGCCTCCGGCCCGGTCGGCCGCCGCGGGCGCGGGCCCGGGCGGTTACGGGGGCCCGGCCCCCGGCGGCCCGCACACCGCCGCCGAGCCCGCCCCCGGCTGGGGCAGCG
>NZ_JBSGZP010001140.1:0-1189 GCF_053611065.1 Streptomyces sp. NPDC054840 | reverse complement strand
TCAGCAAGGACCGGGACCGCAGTCGGGTACGACGGCTGGCCGGAGCCGGCATGGTCGTGCCGCTCGCCGTCAGCGCACTGCTGGCCGGCGGAGCCGGAACCTCCGCCGCCAGCCCGGGGACCGGGCCCACCGCCCTGGTGTCCATGGGCGACAGCTACATCTCCGGTGAGGCCGGGCGCTGGAAGGGCAACAGCCTGACCAACAGCGGCAGCCGGAACGGAACCGACCGGGGCTGGGTCAGCGGCAGTACCTACGACCCCACCAAGGTCTACGGGACCACCGCCGGCGGATGCCACCGCTCCGACTCCGCCGAGGTGCGCAGCGCCGGGGCGATCGCGGACGTCGCCCTGAACCTCGCGTGTTCCGGGGCGGTTTCGGACAACGTGTTCCGCTCCTCCAACGGCGGCGTCGCCTACAAGGGCGAGGCTCCCCAGGCCGATCAGCTCGCCGCGGTGGCCGCGAGCCACGACGTCAAGGTCATCGCCCTGTCCATCGGCGGCAACGACCTCGGCTTCGCCGACATCATCTCGGACTGCGCGCTCGACTTCGTCCTGTGGAACTCGTACTGCTACGACGACCAGCAGCAGGGGGTCGACCAGAAGATCGACGCGGTCATGGGCAAGGTCGGCAAGTCCGTGGACGAGATCCGGGCCGTGATGCGCGCGGCCGGGTACGCCGACTCCTCGTACCGGATCGTGCTGCAGTCCTACCCGTCGCCGATCCCGCGCGGCGCGGAGAACCGGTACACGCAGAGCGACTGGAGCCGGCTCAACACCGGCGGCTGCCCCTTCTGGAACCGGGACTCCGACTGGGCGCGGGACTCGCTCGTGCCGCAAATCGCGAACCGGATCAAGGGCGTCGCGGCGGCCAAGGGCGTGCAGTTCCTGGACCTCCGGGACATGATGCAGGGCCGGGAGGTGTGCGCGAAGGCGAGCAAGCAGGTGAGCTCGACGGTGCCGGCCTCGGCGACGACGAGCGAGTGGGCGCGCTGGATCGACAACAACGAGACGCAGGGGCTGATCCAGGAGTCCATGCACCCGAACTACTTCGGCCAGCTGGCCGCGGGGCGCTGCCTGGCCCTGGTCGCGGCCCAGCCCGCGAGCTCCGGCTTCAGCTGCAAGAACACCGCGGGCAGGGACCAGACGGGCATGTTCCTGACCCCGGCCTCCTAGGAGGCCCGTGTGCGGGC
>NZ_JBSGZP010001139.1:0-1193 GCF_053611065.1 Streptomyces sp. NPDC054840 | reverse complement strand
ACCCATCACCAAATGTCAGGGTCTATCCGTTCAGCGGCAATTACATTGCGGTGCAGGTCGAAGACAAACCGGTCCACCGGTATGTAACGCACCGCGGCCGGGCATGCTGCAGGAGGCGTCCACACATCGAGAAGGAGCCGCCCGTGCTCACTCGGATTCTCACTTGGCTGCGACGGCTCACGGGACGCACCCCCGGCACCCCCGACGACGCTGCCGCGCCGCTGAGCGCCCGGTCCCCGGTCTTCACCGCGAACTTCCAGTCGACCTCCCAGTGGGTGGCCGGCCGGTCCTGGGCCTATCCGAACGGCGGCCCCACCAACACCGGTGACAACAAACTCGACTACCTGGTGGCCGACCCCTCCTACAGCCGCACCGGCACCTTCCGGGCTACCCGCCGCCCGGACAACAAGTGGAACGCCGGCCTGCTGACCACCGAGGGCAGCGACGAGGGGTTCATGGTGCGGGCCGGTGACGTCCTGGAATCCCGGGTACGGCTGCCCGCCGAGATCGGGGCCTGGCCGGCGATCTGGACCTGGCGGGACGGCGGCAACGAGATCGACGTGTTCGAGTACCACCCCGACAACCCCGACCTGCTCGAATTCTCCAACCACGTCAAGGGCGGCTCTCGCTACCACCGGGACTCCTCGATCACCCCAGGCGGCTGGGTGGACCTCAAGGTCGAGTTCGGAAAGCGCTCGGTCGTGTGGTGGGTCAACGGCACCCGGGTGTTCGCCGACCGCCGGGGCGTCGGGCGCAATTGGCGGGCGTACCTCATCGTCAACCTGTCCGTGTGCGCGGGCCGCTACCATCCGGCGCCCGACCCGGGCGTCTCGGAGATGTCCTACGAGGTGGAGTACCTACGCGTCCACCGGCCCTAAGGGCTGTCCCGTCATCCCCGGCGGGCGCACGACGACAGTTACGGCACACCTCGCCGCGTTGTCGGAGCGCCCGGATAGCGCCCGGATACGAACCGGTATGCAGAAGCGCCTCCGCCTTGCGATGCACCGCATCCGACGCCGTGCGCCGATCCACCGGGGCTCACGGGACAGCCCTTAGGCGGAGCCGCAGGCCTGGTGACCCCACCGGCTGCCGTTCTTGGTGATCATGTCACCGGCCGCGTAGGGCTTGCCGCAGGCGCAGCTACCGGGGAACTTCGCCTTGATGGCACGGGAGCCGCCACCGCCGCCCGACGC
>NZ_JBSGZP010001138.1:0-1194 GCF_053611065.1 Streptomyces sp. NPDC054840 | reverse complement strand
GGTACATACCAGGCGCCCCATGTGCGTCAGAAGCAACAAATCTTTTACGTAAGACACTTGACCTGAATATGTCATGCACACATAAGCTTCGCGCCAGCTGAAGAAGATCCTTCAGGCCACCATCCCCCACAACCCCCCACGCGAGGAGCACACGTGCGCGCAGTTGCCCGCATATCCCCCCTTCTCCGCCGCCGCCTGATGGGCACGGCGGTCCTGGCCGGAACCTTGGCATTCACGCCGCTCGCCGCCCCCACCACGCTCGCGGCCGCCGCCAAGTCCCCCGCCGAGGTCTGCGCCGACCAGCCCGCCGCCTCCGGCGCCGCGAACGCCCGCGTCGCCCGCGCCCACGACGAGCACGCGGACGAGCCCAACGCGATCACCGACGCGCAGGCGAAGGCCATGGACGCCGACCTCAAGGCGAAGCTGGACAAGGCCCTCAAGAACCAGCCGCAGCGCAGCCTGGCGGCCGCCGAGGCCGTCGTGAACATCCCCGTGTACTTCCACGTCGTGCACTCCGGCACCACCGGCAAGCTGACGGCAACGGACATCGGCCAGCAGCTCGCGGTCCTCAACGCGGCCTACGGCGGCCAGGGCACCGGCAACGTCAACACGAACTTCCAGTTCACCCTGGCGGCCACCGACTACACGGACAACGCCACCTGGTACAACCTGGCTTCCGGCTCCCAGGCCGAGAAGGACATGAAGAACACCCTGCGCAAGGGCGGCCCGGGCGCGCTCAACTTCTACACCGCCAAGCTTTCCGGCGGGCTGCTGGGCTGGGCGACCTTCCCGACCTCCTACGCCTCCAGCCCCAAGATGGACGGCGTGGTCGTGCTCGACAGCTCGCTGCCGGGCGGCTCCGCGGCCAACTACAACGAGGGTGACACCGCCACCCACGAGGTCGGCCACTGGCTGGGGCTCTACCACACCTTCCAGGGCGGCTGTAACGGCAACGGCGACTACGTCTCCGACACCCCGGCCGAGAAGAGCGCCGCGTTCGAGTGCCCGACCGGGCGCGACAGCTGCGCGAGCAAGCCGGGCGTGGACCCGATCCGCAACTTCATGGACTACACGTACGACTCCTGCATGTACCAGTTCACCGCCGGCCAGGTGGCTCGCATGTCGAGCAGCTGGACCGCCTACCGCGCGGGCTGACCCACCGACGACAAGGGCCCGGTCCGGCATCCGCCGGGC
>NZ_JBSGZP010001137.1:0-1203 GCF_053611065.1 Streptomyces sp. NPDC054840 | reverse complement strand
CGCTGACGGCCTGGGCCGCCGGCCCCGGTCCGGCGGCCGACACCGGGCGCGGCCGCCAGTGGTGGCACGACTACCGGGGGCTGTTGCCACAGGAGTACCGGGACTTCATCAGCTTGGAGGCGGGGGCGAGGTCGGCCCGCACCGTGGAGCTTTCCGTGGTGCCGGGGCTGCTGCAGACCCCGGAGTACGCGCGGGCCGTGACCCGGGCCGCGCTGGGCGGGCTGCCGGAGCCGAAGGTGGACGCGCTGGTCGACGTGCGGCTGGCCCGGCAGTCGGTGTTGCGGGCCGATCCGCCGCTGGAGCTGAGCGCCGTACTGGACGAGGCGGTGCTGCGCCGGCAGATCGGCGGGCCCGGGGTGATGACCGAGCAATTGCGACACCTGGCGGAGGTGTCCAAGCTGCCTCAAGTGCGTTTGCAGGTACTCCCGTTCAGCGTCGGAGGGCATCTCGGCCTGACCGGACCGTTCGTCATTTTTTCATTTCCGGACATCGCTGATCTGGATGTGGTGGTACTCGACCATTTGACGAGTAGCCTCTATCTGGAGCGGAAGGAAGACCTTGAGGCGTACGGCGCCGCGTTCCGCACCATCCAGGCGCACGCGCTCCCGCCCCAGGACTCGTCGGATCTCATCAGCTCACTCGCTGACGACGCGTAAGGAGGCACCCCCGTGTCCGCAACCCCCTTATCCACCAGCGGACTTCTGATCAGCGCGCGGTGGCGGCGGAGCAGCCGCAGCACCGGAATGAACAACTGCGTGGAAGCGGCAGTCCTGGACGGCGCTCTGCTGGCCGTCCGTGACTCCAAGCGGACGGACGGCCCGGCTGTGCTCTTCAGCGGGCCCGCCTGGACCGGCTTCCTCGCCTCGGTACGGGCCGACGTGCACACGTAGCCCTGCCCGGGATCACCCCGAAACGACCGGGACCGCCCGGGCTCGCGCCCGGGAACCCTGGAACGGCCGGGACTTCGGCCGACGCGGCCTACCGGCCGTGGCCGCCCGTCGCTCCGGCGGGTGCGGTCGCCAGGATCGTCCCGACCGCCCGATCGATCTCGTCCCCCGTGAGATCGGCCCGGGCGGTCAGCCGCAGCCGGGAGATACCGTCCGGCACCGACGGCGGACGGAAGCACCCCACGAACAGACCCGCCTCGCGGCAGTCGGCCGCCCAGCGCAGTGCCGCCGACGCCGACGGGGCCCGTACCGACAC
>NZ_JBSGZP010001136.1:0-1206 GCF_053611065.1 Streptomyces sp. NPDC054840 | reverse complement strand
GGTCCTGCAGCTGTCCCTGTACCTGCGCCTGGCCCTGGGGGGAGTCCGCGGCGGCCGGAACGTCCGCCGCCGCGGCGCGGGGCCGGGGGAGCCCGGCAGCCGAGCGGGCCGCCCGCGCGTCGGAGGCCGCGGCGGCGCTGCCGCCCGGCTCCGCGCCCTGGCCCGGTGCAGGCGTGCGTACGGCCTCGGCGGCGGCAATGGGCGCCTTGCCGTGGCCGGCCTCGTCCGTACCTCCGCCGGAGGCGACGGGCTGCGGGCCCTCCTGGGAGGTGGGGTACTCCGTCACGCGTGGATTTCCGTCCGTTTGCGCTCGATGTGCGCTGCACTCAACTCGGTCAGTCGCGGTATACCCGCTCAGCGGCCCGGGCACCATCACCCCGAGGTTCCTGCCCCAAACTTCTCTCCCGGCCTGCGGCCGGGAGGTGCCCCTGACGGACCCCCGCCCCCTCGTCGTCTCTCGTCGTGCGTCCGACCTCCGGTCAGATCCCCTGCGCGGACGGACACTTGCACAGTGATGCGGCGACCGCACCGTCCCGCGCGCGTGACCTCGTGGAGGACGATCCTACGTTTGAACCCCGGGGGCGCATCAAGGGTCTCATGAGGTCATATGCGTCGGGGTGCGGTCCCAGTCCTCCGGAAGGGCCGGAATCCTCCAGGCCGGATCCGGCCGCCAGCCCTCCCAGCCGCCGGAGAACGGGGCCCCCCATTCCTCGATCACCTCGACGGCCGCGCGGCCGGCCTCGCGTACCCGGTCGGCCTGCTCACGGGCCATCAGGCCGGACCGCTGCGCCTGCGCGAACTCGTCCTCGTCCAGCCAGGTCCAACTGCGGTCCGGGTGGACGGCGATGTCCAGGAAGTGGTCCACGGAGTCCACCCCGCCGGCCCAGCGCGAGCGCGGCTCCTCCAGGTTCACGTACCAGTTCTTGAACTGCCAGCGCGGGCCCCAGAACAGCCACACCGACCACGGGTCCCCGGGCCTGGCCAGTTTCAGGACACCTGCGCCGAACCAGCGCGAACGTACGGTGGTCCGCGGCGCCGTGTAGCGGGTGGCGAGCGGTTCCTCGTGGACGGAGGTGCCGTCGGCGAGGACCGGCTTGACGCATTCGGTGCCGGGGGCCATCCACACCGCCAGCAGCTCGTCCGTGTCCTGGACCACGGTCACCGGGCGGCAGATGTGGACCGGGCCCTTCAGCCCCGGGGCGTGGT
>NZ_JBSGZP010001135.1:0-1239 GCF_053611065.1 Streptomyces sp. NPDC054840 | reverse complement strand
GCCTTGGTCCGTCTGCGGCCGGCGGCCGACCGGACGCCGGTGGACGGGAGCAGGTCGACCCTCACAGGGGCGCAGGGGTTTTCACGCGCCGCCGCCCCCGGATCCGGATCGCGGCCCCGATCACGGCGAGCGCGACGGTCGCGAGCCCCGACACGGCCAGCACCCGCCGGGGCCCGTCAGCCGCTGGTCGGGCGGAAGTATCTGGGTGAGCAGGGCGTACCTGCCCGCGTTCCCCCAGGCGTGCAGGACGGACGAACCCGCGAGCAGGGCCACGTACAGCATCGGGTGCAGCACCCCCGCGGCCCAGGCCAGCGGCACACAGCCGAGGAGCACCGCGCGGATCCGGCTGTCGGCCGCCAGCAGCCGGCCGGCCACCGGCCGAAGAGCAGACGCGGATCCTGCGGAACGCCGTGGCCGACTGTCTGGCCTGCGGATGCATGAACTTCGAGCAATGCGCCCTGCTCTCCGCCGACGGGCCCGGAGCCTGATCCCCGCGCCCGTCGCCGTCCGGGCCTGCCCGTCCCCCTTGCGCCGACTGCGCGCGTCCTGCAGCTCGAACGGCGACCTCCCGGACCAGGTCGACGTCCACCGACTCCGCTGCGAGGGTTCCCTCCCGACGGCCAGGGGCGTGCTGCCGGGCCGACCGATCGGGGAGCCGCGCAGGATGAGGCATGATCGGGGGATGTCTGATCGCATCATTGCCGCCTGTGACGGAGCGGCCAAAGGTAATCCCGGGCCGGCCGGCTGGGGTTGGGTCATCGCCGACGCCCAGGGACGCCCCGAGCGTTGGGAGGCCGGTCCGCTGGGGCGGGCCACCAACAACATCGGGGAGCTGACCGCCCTCCAGCGGCTGCTGGAGGCGGTGGACCCGGGAACGCCCGTCGAGGTGCGGATGGACTCCCAGTACGCCATGAAGGCCGTGACGCAGTGGCTGCCGGGCTGGAAGCGCAACGGGTGGAAGACCGCCTCGGGCCAGCCGGTCGCCAACCGTGAACTCGTCGAGGCGATCGACCGGCTGCTGGCCGATCGTGACGTGACCTTCCAATACGTTCCGGCGCACCGCGAGGACGGCGACCACCTGAACGCGATCGCCGACCAGGCGGCCAGCGACGCGGCGACCAGGCAGGAGGCCGCCGGTACGGCCCTCGGCAGCCCGGAGATGCCGGTACCGGCTCCGGCCGCGGCCTCGCCCGCGCGCCGCAAGTCGGCCGCGCCGGCGAAGCGCGCGTCCGCCGGCAC
>NZ_JBSGZP010001134.1:0-1244 GCF_053611065.1 Streptomyces sp. NPDC054840 | reverse complement strand
GCAGCCCTGGTCCGCACTGTTCGTACCGCCGGCCACGCGCGGGTTCGCGCGCGGCCGGCAGTCCCGCGTAGCGGCTTCCCTGTGTGATCAATGGGGCGCATCGCCGCCCGGGTGGTGACAGCGGCCCGTCCGACCCGGTAGGCAGGGCCCATGGCTACCGAACCACTTCCCCTGGACGGCATCACCGTCGTCGCCGTCGAACAGGCCGTCTCGGCCCCTTTCGCCACCCGCCAGCTCGCCGACCTGGGCGCGAGGGTGATCAAGGTCGAGCGCCCCGACGGCGGCGACTTCGCCCGTGGCTACGACACGGCCGCGCACGGCCTCGCCTCACACTTCGTGTGGGCCAACCGGGGCAAGGAGTCGATCGCGCTCGACCTGAAGGACCCGCGCGGCCGGGAGGTCCTGCACGGACTGCTGGCCGGGGCCGACGTCTTCGTGCAGAACCTCGCACAGGGGGCCGCAGCCCGGCTGGGGCTCGACTCGGCGGCCCTGTGCGCGCGTTACCCCCGGCTCGTCGCCGTGGACGTCTCCGGCTACGGGGCCGAGGGCCCGTACGCCCACAAGCGCGCCTACGACATGCTCGTGCAGTGCGAGGCGGGCCTGGTGTCGGTGACCGGCACCCCCGAGCAGCCCGTCAAGGCGGGGATCCCGGCGGCGGACATCGCGGCGGCCATGTACGCCTTCTCGGGGGTTCTGGCCGCCCTGCTGCGCCGCGGGGTCACCGGGCGCGGCGGCAGGGTGGAGGTGTCCATGCTGGACGCGCTCGCCGAGTGGATGGGCCATCCGCTGCACCACACGATGCACGACGGGGAGCAGCCCGTGCGCACCGGCCTCGCGCACGCGGTGATCGCGCCCTACGACGCCTACGCGACGGCCGACGGGGACCGGGTGCTGCTGTCGGTGCAGAACGACCGCGAGTGGCGGCGGCTGGCCCAACAGGTCCTGGATCAGCCGGGGTTGTCGGACGATCCGGCGTACGCCACGAACGCGGCGCGCACCGCGAACCGGGAGAAGACCGACGCGGTGGTGGCCGAGGCGCTGGCCCGGCTCGGCGCGGACGAGGCGATCGGGCGGCTGGAGGCGGCGGGCATCGCCTGCGCGCGGCTGAATTCGGTGGCCCAGCTGGCCGGGCATCCACAGCTCGCGGCCCGGGACCGCTGGCGGGAGGTGGCTTCACCGGCCGGACCGCTGCGGGCCCTGCTGCCGCCGATCGGACTGCCGGGCGGCGCGGCACCGCACATGGG
>NZ_JBSGZP010001133.1:0-1246 GCF_053611065.1 Streptomyces sp. NPDC054840 | reverse complement strand
CGAGCACGCCCTGCGACCCCGATCCGGTGAACGCCCCGGCCCGTACGTCAGCCCAGGCCGCGGCCGCGAGCACACAGGCTGCGAGGGACCGCAGCATGACCGCCGCCTTGCCGGAGGCGGCAAGGAAGCGGAGGAGAGGAGACCACATAGCGCGCAGAGTAGATCATCGGCCCGCCCGGTCCCTCCGCCAGAGGTCGTAGTCGCACGGGCCGGGATCTTCGGTTCGCGCGCTACGCTTCCGGGCGCTCGCGGGGAGTGATGGCGGCGCGCGTCCTCCGGCTCCCGGGCCGGTGGCTGCGACCGGCCGCCAAGGGTCTCTCAGGACGTCGCGGCGTGGTCGGACTCGCCGCGCAGGACGCAGAATTCATTGCCTTCGGGATCGGCGAGAACCGCCCAGCCCGCGCCGTCGGGCTGCCGGCGGTCGATGACCAGGGTGGCTCCGAGCTCCAACAGTCGCTCGACCTCCTCCTCACGCGAGGTCGTCGGACGCAGGCACAGGTGGATCCGGTTCTTGACGCTCTTCGGTTCCGGAACCTGGTTGAAGTACAGCAACGGCCCCTGCGCGAGCATCACCACGGTCTCCCGGTCGCCCGGTGCGACCTGCGGATGCAGCGGACAACCGGTCACCGCACTCCAGAACCGAGCCAGCTCGTACGCATCCGAACAGTCGATCGCCACGTTCTGCACCACTGAGACCATGCCGCTCAGCCTGCCTGACCGCCCGCTCCGTCCGCCACCGACATTCCCTCTTCAGCTGAGCTTCGTCCAGCGCTGCGACGCCTCCCCGCCGCACGTCTTGGTCACCAGGCCGCTGCTCATGCCCAGGTCGAGACAGCCCCCGCTGAAGTCGTTGCGGAGGCTGCCGCCCGACCCCGTACGCCACAGCCGTGCGGTGCCCTCGGAGCAGTCGCCGACGAAGACCGCCTGGCCGAGCATATTGGCGTACAGGCAGCCGCCGCCCTGCTGGTTGACGAGCTTGAAGCTGCCGTCCGGTCTGCTCCGGACGGTCCACCGGGCGCTGGCGTCCGCGCAGTCGCCGTAGTCCGAAGCCCCGAATACCTGTGTGATGCACTTGCTGTTGTTGCCGTTCCGGAAGCGGTAGGTGCCGGACGCGGGTGGCGCCGGGGGTGCCGCGCTGGTGGGCGCCGTGGACGTCCCGCCGTTGGCGGGGCGCGTACTGCCGGAGCCGCCCGCGTTCGCGGGGTTGCCGGCATCGCCGGAGTTCCCGGCGCTGCCCGAGCCGGGC
>NZ_JBSGZP010001132.1:0-1247 GCF_053611065.1 Streptomyces sp. NPDC054840 | reverse complement strand
GCCCCGGCAGCGTCCCCCGCGCCGCCGGGGCCTTCCCGTATCCGCAGAGCGCGTACCTACTGCTTCGGGAGCACCGGCCCGAGCAGCGAGGAGGCGGCGGCGGTCGGCAGTTCGCCGACCGAGGGCCCCTGGGTGAGGATGCCGGTGACCATGCCGGTCCCCACGGCGGGGAAGTCGGCGACCTGCGTGGCGACGCCGTTGTCCAGCGGGTCCACGCCGGTGTGGGCGAGCGGATTCACCTTGAGGTTCGCGATCGGGTCGGCAACCCCGGACAGGGCCGCCGGGACGTCGAGTTCACCGGCCTGCGCGCCGCCCGCGGCCATCGCCAGGGCCGCACCGGCCATCGAGACGGTCAGTCCGGCGCTGCGGAGCCGGTGCGGAAGGGAAGGGGCTGCGTGACGTGCCATGGAGATCCCGCCTGAGGTCGTGGTCGCGTGCGCACGCAGCGTAGTTGAGGTGTGTTCCTGGACACCAACCGGCCACCGGGAGGATCCCCTACCCGGGGGAATGGTTCAGACTGGTGTCCCGTGAGCTCCCCCTCTACTGCGCCGACCCGAGTCGTCCTGCTGACCGGTCCGTCGGGCTCCGGAAAATCCTCGCTGGCCGCCCGCTCGGGGCTGCCCGTGCTGCGCCTCGACGACTTCTACAAGGAGGGCGTCGACCCCACCCTTCCGCTCGTCGGCGGCAGCTCCGACATCGACTGGGACTCCCCGTTGTCCTGGGACGCGGACGCGGCGGTCGCCGCGATCGCCGAACTGTGCGCGGTGGGGCGGACCGACGTCCCCGTCTACGACATCGCGACGAGCTCCCGCACGGGCACCGAGAGCCTCGACATCGCCCGCACCCCGCTGTTCATCGCGGAGGGCATCTTCGCCGCCGACGTGGCCGCCCGCTGCCAGGAACTCGGTCTCCTCGCGGACGCCATCTGCCTGCGGGGACGCCCCTCGACCACATTCCGCCGCCGACTGGCCCGTGACCTGCGGGAAGGCCGCAAGTCGGTGCCGTTCCTGCTGCGCAGGGGCCTGCGACTGATGCGCGCCGAACGCGGCATCGTGGCCCGTCACGTCGCCCTCGGCGCGCACGCCTGCGCAGGCGACGAGGCCCTCGGCCGGCTGGCGGCGGCCGCGGCGGGCCGACACCGCACGACGACCCCGGCCTAAGGGCTGTCCCGTAATCCCCGGCGGGCGCACGACGCCGGCTACGGCACCTCGCCGCGTTGTCGGAACGCCCGAATACGCCCAGTATGG
>NZ_JBSGZP010001131.1:0-1253 GCF_053611065.1 Streptomyces sp. NPDC054840 | reverse complement strand
CACTCACCGTCATCCGCCGGCCGGCAGCCGGTCCGGCGCACCCCTCCAGCGCCCTAGTGCCGCATCCGCGGTGCCCGGCGGCTGCCGGACCACGAGATGCTGCCCCATCCCAGCTCTGCGCCTACGACGCCGCCGGGTACGACATACGCGCTGTGGTACGCAGCGGGCAGACGGAATGCCGGAACGACAAGGAACACGGTGCGGCCACCGCCCGTACGCCGAGGCCGCCCACCCCGGGCCGGCGGGATGCGCGGGCACCCGCCCCACCGTGCCGCACCCGGGCGGCAGTTCTCCCACCGGGCGTATACGGCAGCGCAGCCCACGAGGCCTGCGCGCCGGAAGGCGGTGACACCCGGGCACGGTCCGCGCCGCCCGGCCCGGTAGGTGATCCGGCGTCAGGGGTAGAAGCAGTGTGCGTACCATTCGCCTCCCGGTATCCCCTCACCACACACATCGAGGAACCCATGACCACGGCCAGCAGTGCCACGCGCGTCAAGGACGACTACGCCCAGCAGATCGCCGGTGACCTCGCGGCCAACCGGGCGGCGCAGGAACAGCGCAGAACCGAACTGGAACAACTGCAGCGCGAACTCCGCGAACTCGGAGAAGGCGAAAAGGTCCTGCTCAGGATGCAGGACGCCCTGGGCACCGCAACGGGACCCGCCACCGCACGGCCGGACAAGCACCGCACGCAGCCGGCCACGGTGCCCCCGGCACGCACCCCTGCCATTGACACCAAGCAAACCCGGCAACCCGCCCCCCCCCCGGCTGCCGCGGACGCCCCCCCCCCCCGCAAGACCACCGGCACCGTCCCCGCCCCGGCTGCCGCGAAGGCCCCGCGCCCCCGGAAGACCACCGGCACCGGCGGGGCGAAGGCCGCGGCGGGCGGCCCGTCCTGGCTCACACTGGTCACAGCCGTCCTGGCCGGGGGGACCGAACCGAGGTCGGCCGCCGAGGTGACCGAAGCCCTCGGCGCCGCACACCCCACCCGCACCGTCCAGGCGGCAGTCATCCGCAACACCCTCGAACAAGGTGTCGCCCGCGGCCTGCTCGAACGGTCCAAGCAAGGGCGGTCCGTGTACTACAGCCCGACCCACCCCACCCCGGGCGCCCACACCACCGAACAACCGAAGCCGAAAGCGCAGCCGTAAGGAGTCCGGCCGACCCCCATCCCCCGAAAGGGTGATCCGCCCCCAAGACATACGGCACCCGGTACACGACCGGGAGAGCCTAGTGCTGTGACCGGAAAGGTT
>NZ_JBSGZP010001130.1:0-1254 GCF_053611065.1 Streptomyces sp. NPDC054840 | reverse complement strand
ACCCGGAACTGGTACGCGACCGTCGCCGCCCCCGGCGTGGACGTGGTCATCGCCGACCCCGACCGCTCGTACTACGAGGGCTGGGGTACCAGCGCCGCGGCGGCCTTCGTCTCCGGCGCCGTGGCCCTCGTCCTGGCCGCGCACCCGGACCTGACGCCGGCCCAGGTGAAGAAGCTGCTGGAGGCGACCGCCTCCGCCTCCCCGGCCGGCGGCCGCGACGACGCCCGCGGTCACGGGCTGGTCGATCCCGTCGCCGCCCTCCAGGCCGCCGACGCGGTGCGCCCGGAGGCTCCGGTGCCCTCGCCCGCCGCGGCCGGGAGCACCTACTTCGGCCCCGGCCCCGAACCCGTCCGCCCGCCCGAGCGGGGGGCCCGCCTGCGGGCCCCGGCGGCAGCCGTCGCGGGCGCGGTGCTGCTCGTACTGGCCGCCGTACTGGCGAGGCGCCCGCGCCGGGGCACCCGGGGCCGCGGCCGGGACCCGTACCCGGCACAGTAGGGTCGGGTAACTGTGGCGAACATGGCGAACAAGAACATTCCCGACCCGGGCTTCTCCGACGACGACGGCTCCGCCGATCCCCGGCTGACCGCGGCCCTGGCCGCCTGGTCCGAGGACCGGGCGAAGGAGCCGGAGGTGCTGGCCGCGCTCAAGGGCGCCCGTCTGCTCGTCCCGGTGGTCGCCGTCCTCGGCGAGGTGGAGACCGACCCGGAGACGGGCCTGAAGCGCGAGAAGACCAGCGACATGGCCGTCCCGACGCGGCGGGCGGGCGACCGGCGGGCCCTGCCCGCCTTCACCTCGATCGCCTCGCTCGCGCTCTGGGACCCCGCGGCCCGGCCGGTGGCCGTCCCGCTGCACCAGGCGCTGGCGGCGGCCGCGCACGAGAAGGCCGACACCGTCGTCCTGGACCTCGCCGGCCCCGTCACCTACCAGCTCACCGGCTCCGCGCTGCTCGCACTCGCCGAGGGCCGCACCGACGCGGGCCCACTGGCCGATCCCGCCGTACGGGACGCCGTACGGGCCGCCGTCTCCGCCGAGCCGGCCGTGCTGCGCGCCCACCTCGGCCCGGGTGGCGCCGACTCCGACGGCACCCTGGCGATCGTGCTGAGCGAGGGCGCGAAGGCGCCCGAGGCGGCCCGGCGCGTCGCCGAGGCGCTGGCGGCGGACACCACCCTGCGGGCCCGGCTGGTCCGCGGTCTGGACCTGGCACTGCTGCCGTCGGGCGCTCCGGCCCCGCCCGGCGCGCCCCTGTTCACCCGC
>NZ_JBSGZP010001129.1:0-1260 GCF_053611065.1 Streptomyces sp. NPDC054840 | reverse complement strand
GGATCTCAACTCCGGCCGCAAGCAGGGCGAGGACAAGGTCCTGTGGCTCAAGACCGCCAAGGTCGACGGCCCCGGCATGGGCGTCGACGCCGCCGGTCAGTGGGTCATCGGCGACACCGTCGTCAAGAGCGTCTGGAAGAACCTCACCGGCTACTCGGTCACCGACGGCAAGGAGAAGTGGACACTCCCCTTCCCCGCCCTGATCTGCTCCGTCGCCGCACAGGCCACGCCCGAGGGCAGGACGGCCGTCATGTACCGCGACGGCGAGGGGGACAACACCTCCTGCAACCAGTTGCGGGTGGTCGACCTCAAGACGGGCAAGGAGGTCTGGTCGAAGGAGGTGCCCAAGGAAGGGCTCTTCGACATCTTCACCAGCCCCAGCCTGGCCATGACCGGCGACACGCTCGCCGTCAGCCGCGGCGGCACCGCCAGCGCCTTCAAGATCAGCAACGGTGACAAGCTCTTCGCGAACCCCCGGGCCGAGGGCTGCATCCCGGACTCCTACGAGGCCGGCAATGGCAAGATGATCGCCCTGGCCACCTGCACGGACAAGGAGGCCAACACCGAGGTCCACGGCGTCGACCCCGTCACCGGCGCGAAGGCCTGGGCCTACCGGCTCCCCGCGAAGTTCAAGGTCACCAGCATCTACTCGGTGAACCCGACCGTCATCGACATCGGCGACGAGGCGGCGAAGAAGCGCGCCATCGTGGTCCTGGGACCCGACGGGAAGCAGACCGCCACCGTCACCGGCGAGGGCAGCTTCGCCATCGGCTGCGGCGCCGGCATCATCCGGACCCTGTCGACGTGCCCCTCGGCCGTCGTCGACAACAACACCCTGTACCTGCCCACCGAGACGGCCTCCGGCGCGGCCAACGAGATCGTCGCCTTCGATCTGGCCACCGGCAAGGCCAAGTGGCGCACCCCGGCCGGCGACAAGCGCACCCTCACCCCGCTCAAGGCCGTGGACGGGCAGCTGATCGCCTACCGCAAGGCCGACTCCGAGCAGGGCGGCGAGGTCATCTCGATCCCGCCCGCCGGCGGTACGCCCACCGCGCTCCTGCGCCACCCCTCGGGCCCCGCCGCCCCGATCGAGAGCGCCTTCTACAGCCCGAGGATGGACTACGTGGACGGACGGTTCTTCGTCTCCGTCACCCACCTGCGGGCCCAGAACGTGGAAGAGAAGCTCCTGATGGTCTTCGGCAAGTGAGAACGCGTCCAAGCAGCCGCCCACCGAGAGGCATGAGTAACCGATGAGTATCC
>NZ_JBSGZP010001128.1:0-1261 GCF_053611065.1 Streptomyces sp. NPDC054840 | reverse complement strand
GGGTACGACACCCGCCCCGGACATCGGCATGTCAGCGGTCCGGACAGAGCATCGGTCGACGCAGGCAGGACACCACAGCGCGAAGAACGCAGGAGGGTGATCCACCTCACGAACGGATCTTCCCCCGCCCCTGGACTTACCGTTAGGTTAGGCTAACCTTCTCATCGAACGGCCCAGCTGCCGCCCCTGCACGCACGAAAGCGGACATCGACATGCCCAAGTCCCGAACCTCCTCCTTCACTCGCCGCGGCTTCGTCGCGGCCGGTGGCGCCCTCGGCCTCGTCGCCGTCCTCGCCGCGTGCGGTGGCACCGACTCGGCGAAGGGTGACGGCGGCAAGGACAACGGCGCCGCGACGTCCGGCTCCTGGACCTTCAAGGACGACCTCGGCAAGGACGTCACCACCAAGTCCAAGCCGAAGAACATCGTCGCCTTCACCGGCACCGCCGCCGCGCTCCACGACTACGGCGTCCCGGTCAAGGGCGTGTTCGGTCCCACCAAGACCGCCGACGGCAAGCCCGACGTCCAGGCCGGCTCGATGGACATCTCCAAGGTCGAGATCCTCGGCAACGTCTACGACGAGTTCAACGTCGAGAAGTACGCGGCCCTCCAGCCCGACCTGCTGGTCACCAACACCTGGGACGGCACCTACTGGTACGTGCCGGAGGCCTCGAAGGACAAGATCCTCGCGCTCGCCCCGCACGCCGCGATCAAGGTGGGCGGCGACGTCACCCTCGACAAGGCGCTGGAGCGCACCGCGGACCTCGCCAAGTCCCTCGGCGCGGACCTGAACGCGAAGAAGACCGTGGACTCCAAGGCCCGCTTCGAGGCCGCCACCGCGAAGGTGCGCGAGGCCACCAAGGCCAACCCGGGCGTCAAGGTGCTCGTGGCCTCCGGCTCGGACGCCCTGTTCTACGCGTCCACCCCGGACACCGCGGCCGACCTGAAGTACTTCAAGCAGCTCGGCGTCGAGTTCATCACCCCGGACAAGCTGGACGAGGGCGGCTTCTACGAGGCCCTCAGCTGGGAGAACGCCGGCAAGTACAAGGCCGACGTCATCTTCCTCGACAACCGCACCGGCACCCTGCAGCCGGAGCAGCTGAAGGACCGCCCGACCTGGGCCGAGATGCCCGCCGTCAAGGCCGGTCAGGTCATCCCCCGTGTGACCGAGCCGATCTTCTCGTACGACAAGTGCGCGCAGATCCTGGAAGACCTCGCGAAGTCCATCCAGAACGCCAAGAAGGTCAGCTGACCCCCGGCGCC
>NZ_JBSGZP010001127.1:0-1261 GCF_053611065.1 Streptomyces sp. NPDC054840 | reverse complement strand
GTGCTGCCGCTGCGCGAAGCCTCTCGCCCTCACGCCGTTTCCCGCGCCTCGAACGCCGGCGGGGCTGATGTTCAGCCCGTCCGGCGATTGAGGACCGGGTCCGGGCAGAGCCCGGGGAACGGAGGAAGGGCGGGTAGGGGATGGCCCCGCGCAGCGGCGAGGCCCGCGGTCAGGACTGCGGCGGGGTGTCGTTCCCGTCCGGCTCCGGACTCTCGTCCGACGGGCCCGGTTCGGGGTCCGGCTTGCGCTTCGGGGGCCGGGGGAGGCCCCCGCTCGTGTCGCGCAGGTACGAGCCGTCGCCCGGCTCGGCCGAGGGGGCCGCCGGGTCACGCCGGCGCAGGTACCGCTCGAATTCGCGGGCGATCGCGTCCCCCGACGCCTCCGGCAGGTCGGCCGTGTCCCGCGCCTCCTCCAGCGTCTGGACGTACTCCGCCACCTCGCTGTCCTCGGCGGCCAGTTGGTCCACGCCCAGCTGCCACGCCCGGGCGTCCTCCGGCAGTTCGCCCAGCGGGATCCGGATGTCGATCAGATCCTCCAGCCGGTTCAGCAGGGCCAGTGTCGCCTTCGGGTTCGGCGGCTGGGAGACGTAGTGCGGCACCGCCGCCCACAGCGACACCGCCGGGACACCCGCGTGCGTACAGGCCTCCTGCAGGATGCCCACGATGCCCGTCGGGCCCTCGTACTTGGTCTCCTCCAGGTCCATCGTCCGCGCCAGGTCCGCGTCCGAGGTGACCCCGCTCACCGGCACCGGCCGCGTGTGCGGGGTGTCCCCGAGCAGCGCGCCCAGGATGACCACCATCTCCACGCCCAGCTCATGCGCGAAGCCGAGGATCTCGTTGCAGAACGACCGCCACCGCATGGACGGTTCGATGCCCCGGACCAGCACCAGGTCCCGCGGCTTGGCACCGCCGATCCGGACCACCGACAGCCGTGTCGTCGGCCACGTGATCTTCCGTACCCCGTTGTCCAGCCACACCGTCGGCCGGTTGACCTGGAAGTCGTAGTAGTCCTCGGCGTCGAGTGCCGCGAAGACCTCGCCCTTCCACTCCCGGTCCAGGTGTGCGACCGCACCGGAGGCCGCGTCACCCGCGTCGTTCCAGCCCTCGAACGCGGCCACCATGACCGGGTCGATCAGCTCGGGCACGCCCTCAAGCTCGATCACCCAGGTCTCCTTCCGAAGTTCCCTTGCGTACGTGGTCAGCCTAAGCCTTGATGAGGCACCGGCCACAGCCCACGACAGAGGGGCGGTTCCCCTCGGAAC
>NZ_JBSGZP010001126.1:0-1266 GCF_053611065.1 Streptomyces sp. NPDC054840 | reverse complement strand
GGTCCTCGTCGGCCTCCACCACGGCGAGCTCGGCGGTGAGGCGCTCGCGCAGCAGCCGGGCGCAGCGGCGTTCGGCGTCGCTGTCGGCGCCGGGCGCAGACTCGGCGGTGTCGAGGCGCGTGAGGGTCTCGCGGATGAGCTCGGCCAGGGCCGCACGGCCCGCCGGGGAGAAGTCCGGGAGCTTGCTCGAACTCGCGGCGACACCGAGGTAGGTGCCTGTGATCGGGTCGAGGGCGATGAGGTCGTCGACGTACGCGTCGGCCACCTGGCGGGGCAGCCGAGGTGCACTGCCGTTGTGGAGGGTCTCTGACATGCGGACATCTTCGTATGCGAGACGGGTTCCCGTCATCACCGATTGCTGCCGGTCTGCTGACGCGGGCCGGAGCGGGGTCGGTGACCTGTGCGAAAGATCCTCAACTACCCTGTGGCGTACGGGAATTCATGCCTCCGGGGCGAAGGCCGCCGGGGACGGGACGCGCGCAGCTTGGCCGGATCCCGCCGGAACCGCCGCTCCGGCCGGGACCGGTACCCGGTCAGGGCCCGGTCCGGCCGGATCGTTCAGTGGCGGCGGCGCGGAGCCGACTGCTCGTGCGGGACCTCGAGGGGCAGCTCGCGGGGCAGCTCGTACGGCAGGCGGGAGCTGACCCGGGCCGCGTCCAGCCGGGCCGTGATCACCAGGGTGCCCTCCTCGATCTGGTAGTCGAGGGGGAGGCCGAGGCCCCGCATGGCGGCGACCATGCCGGTGTTGGCGGCCTGGGTGACGGCGTACACGCTGTCGCACCGGGCCTCGACGGCCATCGCGATGAGCCGGCGCAGCAGCTCGGAACCGATGCCGCGGCGCTGCCAGTCGTCCTCGATGAGCAGGGCGACCTCGGTCTCGTCGCCGTCCCACAGCAGGTGGCCGAGGGCGACGAGCTTGCCGGAGGCGGTGGTCGCGGCGAGGGTGCGGCCGAAGCGGGGGCTCAGCAGGTGCCCGAGGTAGCGGTCGGCGTCGTTGACGGGGCCGTGGTAGCGCAGCGACAGGGTGCGCTCGGAGCAGCGGTCGTGCATGGCGCGGGCCGCCGGCAGGTCGGAGCCGTCGGCACGGCGCACGGTGATCTCGTTGCCCTCGGGCAGGGTCAGCACGTCCTGGCTGCGCGGGACGCGGGGGCCGAGCCGGGCGTCGAGCTCGACGAGGGCGCGGGCCCGGGCGAACTCGGTGGGGGTGAAGGGCAGGTAGGGCCGCTCCACGGTGATCGTTCCGCCGTTCGGATCGCGCAGCCGTAT
>NZ_JBSGZP010001125.1:0-1277 GCF_053611065.1 Streptomyces sp. NPDC054840 | reverse complement strand
GGGACGGGGGCCGCCGTTCTTCTGCTGTCGCGGATCAGACCTGGAGGGCCTTGATCGCGGTCGGGGCGTGGCCCGGCTCGGTGGCGAGTTCCTCGAACTCGGTGACGTCGCTCATGTCGACCGTCTTGCTCATCGAGATGTTCGTGATGCGCTCCAGGATGGCCTCGACGACGACCGGGACCTGGAACTCCTGGGCCAGCTTCTTGGCCTGCTCGAAGGCGGCGCCCAGCTCCTCCGGGTCGGTGACGCGGATGGCCTTGACGCCCAGGCCCTCGGCCACCTTGACGTGGTCGACACCGTAGACACCCAGCTCGGGGGTGTTGATGTTCTCGAATTCGAGGTTGACCTCGAAGTTGATGCCCAGGCCGCCCTGCGCCTGACGGATCAGACCGAGGTAGGCGTTGTTCACGAGGACGTGGACGTAGGGGACCTTGTGCTGGGCGGCAACCGCCAGCTCCTCGATCATGAACTGGAAGTCGTAGTCGCCCGAGAGCGCGACGATCGGGGTCTCCGGCTCCGCGGTGGCGGCACCGATGGCGGCCGGGATGGTCCAGCCGAGGGGGCCGGCCTGGCCGCAGTTGATCCAGTTGCGCGGCCGGTAGACGTGCAGCATCTGCGCGCCCGCGATCTGGGACAGACCGATGGTGGTGACGTAGCGGGTCTCGGGACCGAACGCCTTGTTCATCTCCTCGTAGACGCGCTGCGGCTTCATGGGGATGTTGTCGAAGTGCGTGCGGCGCAGCAGGGTGGCCTTGCGCTCCTGCGCGGAGGCGGCCCAGGCGGAGAAGTCCGGGAGCTTGCCCTCGGCCTTGAGCTCCTTGGCGATCTCGATGAAGAGCTCCAGCGCGGCCTTGGCATCGGAGGCGATGCCGAAGTCCGGGGCGAAGATCTTGCCGATCTGGGTCGGCTCGATGTCGACGTGGACGAACTTGCGGCCCTTGGTGTAGGCGTCCAGGTTGTAACCGGTGTGACGGTTGGCCCAGCGGTTGCCGATGCCGAAGACGAAGTCCGACTCCAGGAAGGTCGCGTTGCCGTAGCGGTGCGCGGTCTGCACGCCGACCATGCCGGCGGCCAGCTCGTGGTCGTCCGGGATGGTGCCCCAGCCCATGAGCGTGGAGATGACGGGGACGTTGACCAGCTCGGCGAACTCGACCAGCAGGTCGGAGGCGTCGGCGTTGATGATGCCGCCACCGGCGACGATCAGCGGACGCTCGGCCTCCAGCAGGAACTGCAGGGCCTTGGCGGCCTGGGCCCGGGTGGCCTGCGGCTTGTAGACC
>NZ_JBSGZP010001124.1:0-1280 GCF_053611065.1 Streptomyces sp. NPDC054840 | reverse complement strand
TCCCTCGGGCGGCCGGCGCCACTTCGCGGACACGACCTAAGCGATCCATCTCAGATCAGGGTGCGTTCGATGCGGCTGAGCGTGGCGCTCCTGGCGGGGTTGCCGTCCTCGTCCGCCGCCGCGGCCGGCGCCGTGGCGTGCCGCTGCTCGGCGTCGCCCATCCGCTGGGACAGGAGGTAGGCGATGATCTCGGCCTCCTGCTCCTGGACGTCGTCGTAGGTCGCGCGCAGGAGCATGTCGCGCACGAGCTCGGGGTCGAGGTTGGGGAAGAGGAGGCGCGCGGCCGCCTCGTCCAACCCGCCTGCCCCGCGATGGCAGCAGATGATGTGGCCCAGCTCGTGCAAGATGATGTGCTCCTGATGCGCGCCGGTGGTGTTGGCGTCGTAGAAGATGAGGTCCTCGTCGCGGGCGGCCACCCACATGCCGCACGGATGCGACGAGGGCATCTGCATCGGGACCAGGGTGATCGGACGGTCGCGCACCTCGCCGAGGTGGCGGCACAGCTCGGCCACGTCGGTCGACGTCGGCAGATCGAGTTCGGCGATCCGCTGCGCGCCGGCCTTCCGGAGCTTCTTGAGCCGGCTGCGGCGTTCGTGATCGGCCGCCCGCTCCTTGCGGGCGCCCCTCATCCCGACTCGGAGGGGTCGGCGACGGGCGGCAGGCCCTGCATCTGCCGGTACTGGTCCATGATGGCCGTGATGGCCTGCAGGTTCTCCTTCTTCATCCCGGCCGCCCGCATCGCCACGGCGCGTACCCCGGACTGCCGCAGCGCCTCGATGGCGGCGAGCTCTCCGAGCACGGACTCGGCGACCTTGTCGTCGAAGAAGTAGGCGACCGAGACCCCGAAGAAGCGGGCCAGGGCGGACAGCAGGTCGGGTGAGGGGTTGGAGCGCTTCCCCGTGCGCAGCTGCGACAGGTACACACCCCCGACCTTGAGTTCGGGGTTCACCCGCTTCAGCTCGTCCGCGACCTCGGCGTTGGTCCAGTGCTTGCCCTTGGGGCGGACCGTTCGGAACAGGTCGTCGAGGCGCGTCGCGAGCAGGGGGCGTTCCTCACTCCCGTACTCGGTGCTGCTCTCGGTCCCGGTCATGGTGAACCATCCTCCCCTCGCCTCCTCGGTATAGCCCTCAGCTATACGCCAGTTTCACAGATTAGCGGTCAGTTGACAATTGACCAGGACTCGGCGAACGTGGGGTCCGGCCGATAGCTGGCAGCTAACTTGCGCTCACGGGGGACGCACAGTTGGTCGCCGGTGGCATCGGACTGGCCCGGCCCTCGGG
>NZ_JBSGZP010001123.1:0-1283 GCF_053611065.1 Streptomyces sp. NPDC054840 | reverse complement strand
CCGTCATCGAGGAGTGAGATGTTCATCAACCCCGTCCGGCACATCACCTTCGACGCCCTCGACCCCTACCGGGTCGCCGAATTCTGGTCCGCGGTGACCGGCTTCACGTTCCATCCAGACGACGTGGAGGGGGACGACGAGGTCCTGCTGGAGTCCGGCCGGACCGGGGTGCCGGGGCTGCTGTTCATCCGGGTCCCGGACAGCAAGTCCGTCAAGAACCGTGTCCACTTGGACATCCAGCCGCCCACCGGCACCCGGGACGAGACCGTCGAGCGTCTGATCGGCCTCGGCGCGAAGCTCGTCGACGACCGCCGCGACGCGGACGGTGTGGCGGGCTGGGTCGTGCTCGCCGACCCCGAGGGCAACGAGCTGTGCATCGAGCGCAGCGCGGGCGAACGCGGCCTGCTCTGAGCCGTCCCTGGCAGGTCAGCGGCCGAAGACGCTCCGCGCCGGGGCGCCGACGCTCCAGGGCAGTGCGATCCACACCGTCTTGCCGCCGTCCTCGGTCGGGGTGACCGAGAGCCGGCCGCCCGCCTCCACCGTCAGCCAGCGGATGATGACCATGCCCCGGCCGTTGTCCTGCTGGACGGCGGCCGGGAGCCGCTTGGGCCAGCGGGGGTGGCTGTCGGTGACCCCGACCCGCAACCACTCCTGGCGCTCCAGCCGGATGTCGACGGTAAAGGTGGGCGACTGGCCGAAAGTGTGCTGCACAGCGTTGGTGGCGAGCTCCGAGACGATCAGCCGGACGCTGTCGGCGGTGTCGGCGTCATCGGGGAGTCCCCACTCGCTCAGCACCTCCGCGACATAGCGTCGGGCAGTGGCGACCGAGGCGGGATCGCTCGGCAGAGTGACGGATGCTTCCTGGTGATCTGCCATGGCGACGGTCCCTTTCCCACCGGGGCGAAAAGCCCCGGATCTGTGCTGGACGCCAGAGTGCCACCCATCGTGCCGTCACATCTGCCTTTCCCCCAAGATATGCATATATCTGTCGCTCGATGCGGTGAACTCTGCTACGGAAGAACGTATTTGGACGGCAAACTGGTGCGAGCTGTGCCGGTGGAAGGAGGCGGGTGTGCAGCACGGTCCCGCGGTGCGCCGACGCAAGCTCGGCGAGGAACTGCGTGCCCTGCGCGACCGGTCCGGACTCACCAGTGGTGAGGCGGCCCGGATCATGGGGTGGCACCAGTCGAAGATCAGCCGGATCGAGACAGGCCGCAGCGGCGTGAAGCCGGAGGACATCCGGCTGCTCCTCGACGCCTACGGGGAGATCGTGAGCCCGGAGC
>NZ_JBSGZP010001122.1:0-1289 GCF_053611065.1 Streptomyces sp. NPDC054840 | reverse complement strand
GCAACATTCCGCAGGCCAACACCGCCCTGAAGAACGGCGAGTGGAAGCGGAACAAGTACACGGGTGTCGAGCTCAGCGAGAAGACCCTCGGCGTCGTCGGTCTCGGCCGCATCGGCGTCCTGGTCGCGCAGCGCATGTCGGCCTTCGGCATGAAGATCGTCGCGTACGACCCCTACGTACAGCCCGCGCGCGCCGCCCAGATGGGCGTCAAGATGCTGACGCTGGACGAGCTCCTGGAGGTCGCCGACTTCATCACCGTGCACCTGCCCAAGACCCCCGAGACCCTCGGTCTCATCGGGGACGAGGCCCTGCACAAGGTGAAGCCGTCGGTCCGCATCGTCAACGCCGCCCGTGGCGGGATCGTCGACGAGGCCGCGCTGTACACGGCCATCAAGGAGGGCCGCGTCGCCGGCGCCGGACTCGACGTGTACGCGAAGGAGCCCTGCACGGACTCCCCGCTCTTCGAGCTCGACCAGGTCGTCTGCACCCCGCACCTCGGCGCGTCCACGGACGAGGCCCAGGAGAAGGCCGGTGTCTCGGTCGCCAAGTCGGTGCGCCTCGCCCTCGCCGGTGAGCTCGTACCGGACGCCGTCAACGTCCAGGGCGGCGTCATCGCCGAGGACGTCCGTCCGGGCCTGCCGCTCGCCGAGAAGCTCGGCCGCATCTTCACCGCCCTCGCGGGCGAGGTCGCGGTCCGCCTCGACGTCGAGGTCTGCGGCGAGATCACCCAGCACGACGTCAAGGTGCTGGAACTCTCCGCCCTCAAGGGCGTCTTCGAGGACGTCGTCGACGAGACGGTCTCCTACGTCAACGCCCCGCTGTTCGCGCAGGAGCGCGGCGTCGAGGTGCGTCTGACCACCAGCTCGGAGTCCCCGGACCACCGCAACGTGGTGACTGTGCGCGGCACCCTGTCGGACGGTCAGGAGGTCTCGGTCTCCGGCACGCTCGCGGGCCCGAAGCACCTTCAGAAGATCGTCGGCGTCGGTGAGTACGACGTGGACCTGGCCCTCGCCGACCACATGGTCGTGCTGCGCTACACCGACCGCCCCGGCGTGGTCGGTACCGTCGGCCGCGTCCTCGGTGAGGGCGGTCTGAACATCGCGGGCATGCAGGTCGCCCGGGCCGAGGAGCACGGTGAGGCGCTCGCCGTCCTCACCGTCGACGCCGCCGTTCCGGCGAACGTCCTCGCGGACATCGCCAGCGAGATCGGCGCCGTCTCGGCGCGCACTGTCAGCCTCGCCTGAGCCCGCAAGGGTGAGTACGTGAAGGAAGGGCCCGGGGGAGACCCC
>NZ_JBSGZP010001121.1:0-1292 GCF_053611065.1 Streptomyces sp. NPDC054840 | reverse complement strand
GGGCCGGCATGCCCGGCCCCGCCCCTCCGTCACCCGCACCCGCCAGAGAGAAGACGCCCGTGGGAATCCGCCTGATGGTCGACGTGCTCCTGAGCGCGCCTGAGGCACTGACTCACCGGGAGAAGCTGCTCCTCGTCACGCTGGCGGAGGACGCCAACGACGACACCCGGATCACCTGGAACAGCGTCGAACGGCCCGAGGTTCTCCGCGGCGCCAAGGTCAGCCGGTCCCAGCTGTACGCCGTACTCAAGTCGCTGATCGACAAGGGTGCGCTCGCGAAGCTGTCGGCCGGCCAGAAGAACGGCACCGCGAAGTATGAGATCCCCAAGTTCCCGGACAGCCAGTGTCAGGAAATCGCGGACACTGAGCCCCCTTCTCAGCGTCCCGAGAACCGGGACACTGACCCGTCTCAGAGTCCCGGAATCCCTGACACTGACGCCAACGCTCAGTGTCAGGAAAATGCGGACACTGACGATTCTCAGTGTCAGGGAATCCGGGACGTCAGTGTCAGGGATTCCGGGACCCCTACTCCTCTTACCCCTCTGAAGGAGGGGGAAGAGGAGGCTTCCTCCTCCGCGGTGGCCGAGCAGCACCTCGATGCCTTCGGAGCGTTCTGGCTGACCTACCCCAAGCGCATCGACAGGGGACGAGCCAAGGCCGAATGGATCGCCGCCATGCAACGCGGCGAGGACCCCGCACAAATCGTCGACGCCGCCCAGGCCTACGCCCGCTCCGTCGTGGACGAGAACCCCCGCTACATCGCCTACCCGGCGAACTGGCTCCGCAACGAGCGCTACCACGACGAGCACCCCGAGCCCCAGTCCGACGGTCGCCCCGGACTCCGAGCTGTGCCCGGTACCGCGCACAGCCGGCAGCAGCAAGACACCGACGACCTCTTCGACCGCGCCATGCAGCGCGCCAAAGACCGTATGCAGCAGCAGGAGATCTCATGACCCCCGACGAGACCGTCGTCCTCGCCCGCTACGTCCGGGCGCTGTGCCCCCAGCAGAAGTTCGACGAGTACACCCCCGACGCCTGGCATGACGTTCTCGGCGACTACCCGCTCGTCGCCGCCCGGCGGGCCGCCGCCACGGTTGCCCGCCGCCAGCCCTTCATCTCACCTGCGGAAATCATCGAGGTGATCGAGCAGCAACGAGCAGAGAACGCCTCCGACTTCCAGGGCCCCGGCCTTCCCGCCGAAGTCCCCGACGCCGACCCCGACGACCCCGTGGCCTACATCGCCGCCCTCCGAGCCCAGCGCTACCGAGCAGCCGACGGCCACGAGCTGAAGC
>NZ_JBSGZP010001120.1:0-1299 GCF_053611065.1 Streptomyces sp. NPDC054840 | reverse complement strand
CCCATACTGGGCGTATTCGGGCGTTCCGACAACGCGGCGAGGTGCCGTAGCCGGCGTCGTGCGCCCGCCGGGGATTACGGGACAGCCCTTAGCCCGCGGCGAGCGGAGCGGTGTCCATTCCCGCCCCGGCCCGCAGGCCGGACAGGAGCTCCTCGAACGCCTCGAGCGAAGTTCGGCGCGGCGTCCAACCGAGTTCCTCCCGGGCCCGGGAGCAGTCCAGCAGCGGCAGGCGCAGCACCGCGTCGAACAGGTCGGGCGAGGCCGGGACAAGCCGCAGCCGCCAGGCGGCGGAGAGCGCCGCCCGCACCGGACCGACGGGCATCGAGACGGGCCGCGCGTCGAGGACACCGGCCAGGGCGGCGGCGTCGAGGGGCGGTTCGGCCGCCAGGTTGAAGGCCCCGCGGACCGGGCGGGCGACGGCCTCGCAGTAGGCGGCGGCTGCGTCGTCGGTGTGCAGGGCCTGGAAACGCAGGCCGGGCAGGTCGGGCACGGCGGGGATCAGGCCGGGCCGGACGAGCCGGCCCGGCAGCAGCCGACCGGCGAAGATGCGGCGCTGCTCGGAAGCCGACTCCCGTTTGAAGAGGAAGGCGGGCCGCATCCGCACCACGCGGATGCCGGGGTGGGCTTGCTCGTAGGCGTCGAGGACCCGTTCCAGGTAGGACTTCTCGCGCGTGTACGCCGCCTGCGGCCAGCCGTGCGTCGGCCAGGACTCGTCCACCGCGCGGTCCTTGGGGCCGGGTGAGTACGCGCCGACCGAGGAGGCGTGTACGAGGACGGGCACGCCCGCGGCGGCCACGGCGTCGAAGACACGGACGCTGCCCAACACGTTCGTGCGCCAGGTCTTGACCGGCCGGTGGGTGGGCTGGAACTTCCAGGCGAGGTGGATCACCGCGTCGGCACCCGTGAGGAGCGGTGTGAGATCGGCTCCCCCCGGCTCGATGTCCGCCGCCTGCCACTCGGTCTTCGGGGGCCGCCAGTCAGGCACGCGCCGGGCCAGGCCGAGGACGGATCCCACCGCCGGGTTCTCGGAGAGTGCCCGCACCACGCTGGTTCCGACGTTTCCCGTGGCTCCGACGACCACGACGCGGGGGCCGTCGCCAGCACGGCTCGCGGGGCGGTCCGTAGGGCTCAAATGGTCGGATGTCATCGTGTCGCTCCTGTCCCAGTTCACGCACGCCGTGTGACCGACGAACAGGCCTTCGCCGGCGGACGCGCCGGCGAGGCCGAGTGCGTCGTGCACCGCATCCGAAGCACCCGGCGTCGCCGGGGCTCGCCGTCGCGGCTCGGGCATCGATGGCC
>NZ_JBSGZP010001119.1:0-1304 GCF_053611065.1 Streptomyces sp. NPDC054840 | reverse complement strand
GACCCAGGCCGTCCAGGACACCAGGACCGCGGTGGGCGTGACCACCCAGGCCACCGACTCCTCCCTCAAGGGCGCCGGTTCGGCCCTGGCCGCCGGCCTCCCGCAGGCGCCCAAGGTCGAGTGACCCGAGCCGCCAGGGCTGCGACCGGCCCGGCACCGCCCGGCTCCCACCCCGCAGAAGCCGTGGCGGAGGCCGGGCTGTCCGGCGGCCGCGCTCGTTGAGCAGGGCATGATCCTCTGGCTGCTCAACCACCTCAGCACCTTCGCCATCGCCGTCGTCGTGGTCGGCGGCCTCACCGGCCTAGCCGTGGCCGGGAGCATGGCCGCCCGCCGCCGGTTCCCGCACCTGGCCCGGGGCGAGCACAACGAGATGGTCGGGGTCGCGCTCGGCATGTTCGGCGCGATCTACGGCATCATCCTCGCCTTCGTCGTCGTCACCCTGTGGACGCAGCGGGAGAACACCGAGAGCATCGTCGCCTCCGAGGCCAGCGAGCTCGCCGCGGTCGTACGCAGCGCCGACGCCTTCCCCGCGGCCGACCGGGCGCGCGTGCACCAGGCGGTGGGCGCGTACACGCACGCCGTCGTCGAGGTGCAGTGGCCGCTGATGCGCGACGGCCGGCCGAGCTTCGAGGCGACCGGCGCGCAGACCCACGGCCTCTACCAGGCCCTCCTTGCGTACGAGCCGCAGGGCCCCCGCGCCGAGACCTTCTACGCCGAAGCGGTCACCCGCCTGAACGACGTCAACGCGCAGCGCCGGGCGCGCGTCACCATGGCCGAGACCTCACTGCCGGTCCTGCTCCAGGTGCTGGTGTACGGGGGCGCGCTGGTGATCGTCCCGCTGACCTTCCTGTTCGGGCTGCGCAGCCTGAAGACGCAGTTGCTCTTCGTATCGGCGGTGGCCGGGCTGATCGGCTTCAGCCTGCTGCTGGTGGTGGTCCTGGACCGCCCCTTCGCGGGGGACCTGAGCGTGACCCCGGCGCCCTACAAGGAGGCGGCTCTGGCGCAGTTCTGGGCCGCCGGCTGAGCGGGCCGCGGACTGTCAAGGCCCGAATTCCAGCGACGTGACGCGATCCGCTCCCTCGGGCTGACTGGAGGCACGGGCTCACCACCCACCGCACGCCTTCACCTCCCGAGGAGCACTCCCATGGCCGGCATCCGTGCCCACACCCAGACCCACCGCCACAGCCGCCGTCTCGTCCTGCTCGTCGTCGTGGCCGCCCTGGCCGCCGCGGGCGCGGGCCTGACCTACGGGGCCCGCGCCGCCCCCGCCACGCCCCGCACCACGCACTCCTCCACCGCTCCGG
>NZ_JBSGZP010001118.1:0-1312 GCF_053611065.1 Streptomyces sp. NPDC054840 | reverse complement strand
GGTCAGGCGGTGGGCGATGGCCAGCCCCAGGCCGCTGCCGACCGGGCGGGTGTCCCGGTACCGCTCGTGGAGGGCGCCGTGGTCGAAGGCGATGCGTACGTCGTCGTCGGTGAGGCCTGGCCCGCCGTCGCGGACCTGCAGCTCGGCCCCGCCGCCCGTGGCGGCCAAGCGGACGGCGAGGACCAGGGGCCCGCCCTCGGGCGTCACGCGCAGCGCGTTCTGCACCAGACCGTCGATCAGTTGCCGGACCCGGAAGGCGTCCGTCGCGACGACGACGGGCCGGTCCGGCCGTTCGAGCCGGAGATCGACGCCGTGGCGCGTGCACAGGCCGGTCCAGAAGGCGGCGGCCTCGGAGAGCAGCGCGCGGAGGTCGGCCGGGGCCACGTCCAGACGGAAGTCGTCGGCCTCCAGCCGGGCCAGGTCCAACAGGTCCCCGAGGAACCGGTCCAGGCGCCGGGTCTCGTCGGCCAGGATGCCGCCGACCTCGCGCACCCGCTCCGGCTCGATCAGACCGTCGGCGAGTGCCTCGGCGTACCCCTGCAGCGCGGTCAGCGGCGTGCGCAGATCGTGGGAGACGGAGAGCAGGAACTCCCGCTGGCGGTTCTCGCTGTGGGCCAGCGCCTCGTCCAGGACATTGAGGGCGCGCCCGATGTCCGCGGTCTCCCGGGGCCCGTCGACCGGGGCGGGTACGCCGCGTTCGCCGTCGGCGAGCCGGTGCGCGATCTGCGCGGCCGTCACGAGCGGACGGGCGATCCGGCGGGCCAGGAGCGCTCCGGCCAGAGCGGCTCCGAGCATGCCGAAGACCAGCGGCACGATGACATTGCGGCGGACCCGGTTCGTGTTCTCGGTGACGACCGCGTACGGCTCGGTCAGCACGACCGCGCCGCCGCGAACGCCGGGCCGCCCCACCAGCAGCACCTCCTGGCCGCCGAGGATGCCGGTGGTGGAGACGGGATCGCCCGCCAGCAGGGCCGATGCGGACGTCCTGTCGACGGCCGGGCCGGCGGTTCCGCTCACGGTGCCGTCCGGGGCGATGACGGCGAGCTGCATCCCGTTCGGTCCGGCCAGCATCTGCGCGCCGGTGAAGAGCGCCTCGGACACGGCCGGCAGCCGGCTGAGCACCGTCGCCTGGCGCGCCAGCCGGTCGCGTTCGCGCTCTTCGGCGCCGTGCGCGGCCGTCTGCCAGGCGATCAGTCCGGTGAGGCCCACCGCGAGCGCCGCCACCACGGTGGTCAGCATCACGATCTTGCGGGCGAGGGAGCCAGTGCTGTGACCGGAAAGGTTCACCGGGTCACGACGCCCGGCACGGCAC
>NZ_JBSGZP010001117.1:0-1322 GCF_053611065.1 Streptomyces sp. NPDC054840 | reverse complement strand
CTCCCGGACCGGATAGGGAGTCATCATGCGGAGACGGCAGCGGTGTTGTTCAAAACCTGACAACCTGACGGAACGCTGATCCGCCCGGGAGGAATCGCCATGACCGAAACTCTGACCGACGCTGTCGACGCAGGGGGCGACGATGCCGTTCGGGAGGCTGTCGAGCGTGAGCGGGCCGAGCTGCGGGAGTTCATCAAGGGGCTGAGCGCGGACGACATCAAGTCGGGCAGCTGGTTCACCAAGCTCAGCGCGCAGGCGCTGAGTTCCTATACGTCCAAGGTCAACTGGCGGTACTTCCAGGAGCGGTACGAGGGCGTACCCGCGGATGCCGTCGTCGATCAGCGGATCAAGATGGCGGCCCGGTATGCCGCGCTCGAAGGCGGGCTCTCGGCCGGGGCCTACACGGCGGCCGTCGCCGCCACCCTCGGGAGCCTTGGCGGTGCCTCGCCGGCGACCGTCCCGGCCGCCGTCGCGACGATGATGGTCGACGTCGCGTTCATCACCCGGCTCCAGCTCCGCCTGGCCTACGACATCGCAGTCCTCTACCGGGTCCCGCTCGACCTGTCCGACCCCGACGACATGTGGAAGCTCATCCGCGTGGCCTTCACGGTCAAGAGCGGGGAAGTGGTGCGGGAAGGAGTGGTCAAGGCGGTCCCGGTCATCGTGCGGCCGTTGATCAAGCGCTTCTACTCCGGAGCGGTACTGAGCGCGGCCAGGGGGCTCCCTGTCGTCGGGAAGTTCCTCCTGCGGCGCAACGTCATCAAGATCGGTATCCCGGTGGTCGGCGTTCCCCTTGCGGTGGTGGTGAACCGCTATACGACGCTGCTCGCGGGGCGGCACGCGCAAGCCGTCTTCCGGAACGAGGCCCGGGTGAGCGAACTCGCCGAGGGCCTGACCGGGCGCAGTCGGCACCCGCAATTGATGCTGTGGGTCGCGTGGCTCGTCATCACCGCGGACCAGAAGATCGCCGACGACGAGGCGCTGCTGATGCGGCACCTGGTGAGGCTGGTCCGTGACCGGCATCAGGTGGTCGACGAACAGTTCGCCCAGCTGGTCGACATCGATCCGGCCGAGGTGTGGCGACGCCTCGACGCCGAACCCGGGGATCTGAGCGACCTCCTCGACGTGGCCGACCGGGTGGCCACGGTGGACGGTGCGGTCAACGCCCGCGAGAAGGCCCTCATCTCCGAGCTCCAGGATCGCTGCCGCCGGGCCTGACGCCGTCTTGCTGCCCGACCGGGCGCCGCATCTCGTGCCGCGCCCGCTGACGCTGCCGGAAGCGGATACGGGTACCGGCACCGAGCCTGCGACGAGGTGACGAC
>NZ_JBSGZP010001116.1:0-1326 GCF_053611065.1 Streptomyces sp. NPDC054840 | reverse complement strand
GGCGGGGGCTACTCGACCGGTTCGACTCCCGCGTGCAGCAGGCCGTAGGTGAACGCGTCCTCCAAGGCCTGCCAGGACGCCGCGATGACGTTCTGGGCCACGCCGACCGTGGACCACTCCCGTTCGCCGTCGGTCGTGGCGATCAGCACGCGGGTCGTGGACTCCGTACCGTGCGTGCCCTCCAGGATGCGGACCTTGTAGTCGACGAGCTCGAACTTGGCGAGCTGCGGGTAGAACCGCTCAAGCGCCACCCGCAGCGCCCGGTCCAGCGCGTTGACCGGGCCGTTGCCCTCCGCCGTGGCGACGATCCGCTCACCCTTGGCCCGCAGCTTGACCGTGGCCTCGTTGGCGTGGGTGCCGTCCGGGCGGTCCTCGACGATCGCCCGCCACGACTCGATACGGAAGTACTTGCGGGCGCGGCCCTCGGCCTCGGCGCGCAGCAGCAGCTCGAAGGAGGCGTCGGCCGCCTCGTAGGTGTAGCCCTGGAGCTCCCGGGCCTTGACCCGCTCCACGACCCGGGAGATCAGCGCGCGGTCCCCGCCGAGGTCGACACCGAGCTCCTTGCCCTTGAGCTCGATGGAGGCGCGGCCGGCCATGTCGGAGACCAGCATCCGCATGGTGTTGCCGACCCGCTCGGGGTCGATGTGCTGGTAGAGGTCCGGGTCGACCTTGATGGCCGAGGCGTGCAGGCCCGCCTTGTGCGCGAAGGCGGAGACGCCGACGTAGGGCTGGTGCGTGGAGGGGGTGAGGTTCACGACCTCGGCGATGGCGTGCGAGATCCGGGTCATCTCGGCGAGCGCCCCGTCGGGCAGCACCTTGCGCCCGTACTTGATCTCCAGGGCGGCGACGACGGGGAACAGGTTGGCGTTGCCGACGCGCTCGCCGTAGCCGTTCGCCGTGCACTGGACGTGGGTGGCGCCGGCGTCCACCGCGGCCAGGGTGTTGGCGACGGCGCAGCCGGTGTCGTCCTGGGCGTGGATGCCCAGGCGGGCGCCGGTGTCGGCGAGGACGGTGGCGACGGTCGCGGTCACCTGGGCGGGCAGCATGCCGCCGTTGGTGTCGCAGAGGATGACCACGTCGGCGCCGGCCTCGTGGGCGGCGCGGACGACGGACTTTGCGTACTCCGGGTTGGCCCGGTAGCCGTCGAAGAAGTGCTCGCAGTCGACGAAGACGCGGCGGCCCTGGGCGACCAGGTGGGAGACGGTGTCGCGGACCATCTCCAGGTTCTCGTCGAGGGTGGTGCGCAGGGCGAGCTCGACGTGGCGGTCGTGGGACTTGGCGACGAGGGTGATGACCGGGGCGCCGGATTCCAGCAGGGCCCGCACC
>NZ_JBSGZP010001115.1:0-1327 GCF_053611065.1 Streptomyces sp. NPDC054840 | reverse complement strand
GGCCGCTACCGTGAGGAGCGGCCGGCCTACTCGGCCATCGCCCTGCACGCCGAGACGTCCAGCGTCACCGCGATCGGCAACGACTACGGGTTCGAGCAGGTCTTCGCCCGGCAGGTCGCCGCTCACGGCCGGGACGGTGACGTCCTGATCCTGCTGTCGACGTCGGGACGCAGCGGCAACCTGCTGTCGGCCGCGCTGACCGCCCGCGCGACGGGCGTGGAGGTCTGGGCCCTGACCGGACCCGCCCCCAACCCGCTGGCGGAGGTCGCAGACCAGGCGCTGTGTATCGACACCGCCTCGACGGCGACCGTGCAGGAGGCCCACCTGGTGGCCGTCCACCTGCTGTGCGAGTCCTTCGACGCGGCCCTTGCCTCCCCCGGCACCGCCACCGTCAGGACGGCGCCCCGACGAGCCGTCGCCGCCGTCAGGAGGACCAGGTGACCGGCCGGGAACCGCTGGTCGTGGTCGGCGACGTGCTGCTGGACCGCGACATCCGGGGGGTCGCCTCCCGTCTCGCTCCGGACGCCCCGGCGCCCGTCGTCGACGTCACGGAGGACCTGTCCCGACCCGGAGGCGCAGGACTCGCCGCTGTGCTGGCCGCCCGTTCCGGCCGGGAAGTCGTCCTGATCACGGCACTGGGCGAGGACCGTGCCAGCAACCGTGTGCGGGAGGTGCTGGACGGCCGTGTCCGGCTGGTGGAGCTCCCGCTCGAAGGCTCTCTGCCGGTCAAGACGCGGGTCCTGGCCGACGGCCGTCCCCTGGTCCGGATCGACCGGGGCGGCGGCCAGGTCGGCCTCCCCGATGCTGAGGTGGGCCGGGCCTTGGCCGACGCGCACGCCGTCCTGGTCGCCGACTACGGCCGGGGCACGGCCCAGGCACTGCGGCCCCTGCTCACCGACAGCGCTCGCCGCGTCCCGCTGGTGTGGGACCCACACCCGCGGGGCGGACCCCCGGTGCCCGGAGCCCGCCTGGTGACACCGAACGCGGCGGAGGCGACCGCGCTGTGCCCCGATGAGGGGAACTCGCTGGCGGCGCACGCCCGGCGCGGCGCGGAACTGGCTGAGCGCTGGGGGGCCGCTGCGGTGGCCGTCACCCTCGGCGAGCGGGGGGTCCTGCTGACCCGGCCCCGGTCCGAGGCACCGATGCTCGTACCGGCCCCGTACCGGGCCGTGGGCGATGCGTGTGGAGCGGGCGACTGTTTCGCCGCCGTGGCGGCCTCCGCACTCGCGGACGGAAGCCTGCCGGAGGAGGCCGTACAGCTGGCGGTGGACTCTGCCGCGGCCTTCGTATCGGCGGGCGGCGCCTTCGACCGCGACCTGTGGAAAAC
>NZ_JBSGZP010001114.1:0-1327 GCF_053611065.1 Streptomyces sp. NPDC054840 | reverse complement strand
CCCCGGTGCAGCGGGCGGGCCAGCAGGGCGCCCAGGAATCCCGCCACCGCGCCCCACAGGAGCCCGAGACCGACGTTGCGCCACAGCACGGGCTGGAGCCGGACCTGGCCCTCGAGGCCGTCCACCTCACCGATGCCCAGCAGGGAGAGGCCGAACTGCGCCTGGATCCGGCCCAGCAGGCAGACCGCCAGGGTCGCCAGGGCCAGGGCCACGCCCAGGTGGAGGGCGTGCTGCCAGGGGCGGACGTGGGCGGGGGAGCGTACGGCGGCCAGTACGCCCGTGCCGAGCAGCAGGACGGCGGCCATCACCACCAGCCACCACGCCCGGGAGTCCTGCTCCGCGAGCGCGGAAACGTCGATCCGGGACGGGTCGGAGCCGCGCAGGACCTGGTCCAGCAGCTGCGGCATCGGCAGCCCGAAGGGTCCCTCGACGTTGCCCTCCCAGGCGCCGCCGAAGCCCAGGGTGAGCGCGAGCCAGACGAGGTTCGGCAGCCCGAGCAGGATCACGGCCAGGGTCCGGTCGGCATGGCCCTGGGTGGCGGCCACGACCACGCCGACCCCGATGCCGAGGACGACGTAGGCGAGGAGCAGCAGCATCGTGGCGAAGGCCGCCGGGCGCAGCGCCGAGTGGAAACGGACGAGCCCGGCCGGGAGCGGGGCGCGGCGGGAGACCAGCAGGGCGATCAGCAGCAGGCCCAGGATCCACAGCACTCCGTACAGGAGGGTGGCGGGCAGGTCCGCCCGGAAGCCCACCGTGGGCGCCGAGTCCAGGAGTTCGGTGATGGTCCCGATGGGGGAGTCACCGGTGGAGATGCCGAAGGTCTCGCGCGCGAGGAAGGTGGCGCCGGTCAGGGCGAGCAGCCACAGCACGACCAACGGGACGGCGCGGCCGATGAGTTCGCGGGGCCGCGCCACGGCCCGGTTGTGCAGGGGCCGCAGGAAGAGGTGGCCGGTCATGAGGGCGCCGGCCAGACTCACCGAGAGGGGGACCACCGACAGGCTCACGTCCGCCCCCGCCAGCGAACCGGCACCGCCCGACACCTCCAGCGAACCGCCCGCCGCCATGACCACGACCGCGGCGACCACATGCGGGAAGGCGCCGCCCGGAAGGCCGCCCGCGCCCGCGCACATCAGCCCGGCGGCGGCGACCGCGGCCATCACCACGAATCCCGCGACGACGGCGACGAGGGCGTCCCGCCATGCCCTCGCGGAGCCCCCCGATGATGACGATCTTGACGTCCGACTCACCCTGCCACCGTGACACCCTCGGCTTGCGGGCACCACCCGGACGGCGCACACAATGGTCCCCGGGGAACTCACTCCTCCTG
>NZ_JBSGZP010001113.1:0-1339 GCF_053611065.1 Streptomyces sp. NPDC054840 | reverse complement strand
GCCCTCAGGGGGAGACCAGTTGGTGCTCCTGTGGGACGATCCCGACGACATGCCGGGCCTCCGGTCCCTGGCCTGACCCCGACCACCGACCGACGGCGGAACCGATGATGGAGGCAGAGGCAGTGGCGAAGGACTGGTGGCTGTACCACGGGACCGGCGAGGGCGCGGACCGGCGTGCCCGCCTGGAGGCCGGATTCCCGCCACCCTGGCGGGACTTCACCGGCACCCCCGACCCCGGATACGCGCCGCCCGGGTGCGCGGGAGCGGCCTGGGAGCGCACCTGGCGGCGCGGCGAGGGCTACGTACCCGACGAGCCGGAGAAGGACGTCGTCAACACGGCCCTGCACCTGCGCAGGCCCCTGCTCGTCACCGGGAAACCGGGCGTGGGCAAGTCCACGCTCGCCTACAGCATCGCCTCCGACCTGAACCTGGGGCCCGTACTGCACTGGCCGATCACCAGCCGGACCGTACTGCGGGACGGGCTCTACCTGTACGACGCCATCGGCCGCCTCCAGGAGGCCGGGCTGGAGCAGCTGCGTACACCGGGCGCACAGCCCGGCGCGGCGGCAGCGGCGGCCGTGCCCGGGCCGACGCAGGACACAGCCTCCGCCCTCTCCGCCGCGCCCGCCCCCTCCGCACCCTCGATCTCCCGCTATCTGCGCCTCGGCCCCCTCGGTACCGCCCTGCTTCCGCAGGACCGCCCCCGCGTGCTGCTCGTCGACGAGATCGACAAGAGCGACATCGACCTCCCCGGCGACCTCCTCACCGTCTTCGAGGACGGCGGATTCCTCATCCCGGAACTCGCCCGCCTCGCCCAGGAGGACCCCACCGTCGCCATCGGCACCGACGACGACCCCGACGCGGTCGTACGGATCACCCAGGGCCGTGTCCAGTGCCGCTACTTCCCCATCGTCGTCCTCACCAGCAACGGCGAACGCGACTTCCCGCCCGCCTTCCTGCGCCGCTGCGTACGCCTCCACCTGGAGCCGCCCGGACCCGACAAGCTCGCCCGCATCGTCCGCCGCCGGCTCGGCGTCGACATCGATTCCGGCGAGGAGTACCAGGACCTCGTCCAGGCCTTCCTCGACCGCGGCGAGGACGGCGACCTGGCCACCGACCAGCTCCTCAACGCCATCCAGCTCCGCCTCGCCGGCGCCTGGTCCGCGCCCGCGGACCGCGAACGCTTCCTCGCCACCGTCATGCAGCACCTGACCGGGCCCACGGCGTGATCGAGAAGCTGCTCGCGGCCCTCGCCGACGGCGCCGACAGCAGCGTCCCGGACACCGGCATCGGGGCGGAGGAGATCGCCGACATCCTGTGGCTGGCGGCCCGCGTGGAC
>NZ_JBSGZP010001112.1:0-1352 GCF_053611065.1 Streptomyces sp. NPDC054840 | reverse complement strand
GGCTCCGGCCGCCGCCGAAGCCGTCGCCGTGGCCGAGGAGGCCCCGGTCAAGCCGAAGCGCACCCGCACCCGCAAGGTCGCGGCCGCGCCGGAGGCGTAAGCCTCACGAAGCACCCCGCCGATGGCCCCGATCCCCTTCCGAGGGGGCCGGGGCCATCGGTCCGCCCGGGCCGTGCCGACGCCCGTACGGGCCGGTAACCTCGGGCCATGAGCAAGCCGCCGCGCCTCACCCTGCCCGCCGCCGCCCGCGCGTACCTCCTCACCACCGAACGCGGCGGGTTCGCCGTGCACGAGGCCGGTGAGCCCGTACACGGCACCGCCCTGCTGGTCCCCGGCTTCACGGGCAGCAAGGAGGACTTCATCGGCCTCCTGGAGCCGCTGGCGGCCGCCGGGTACCGGGTCGTCGCCGTGGACGGCCGCGGCCAGCACGAGAGCCCGGGCCCGCGCGAGGAGGCCCCGTACGCCTTGGAGGAGCTGGCGCGGGACGTCCTCGCGCAGGTCCGCGCCCTGGGCGAGGACCGCGTGCACCTGGTCGGCCACTCGCTCGGCGGGCTGATCTCCCGCGCCGCCGTGCTGCGCGACCCCGCGCCCTTCGCCTCGCTCACCCTGATGAGCAGCGGGCCGGCCGCGATCTCCGAGGACCAGCGAGCCCGGACGAAGCTGCTGGTCGCCGCGCTGGAGGCGATGGGGGACGACATGCCCGGGATCTGGGCGGCGATGCGGGCCTACGATCCCGCGGACGCGGTCCCGGATTCCCCGGAGCTCGTGCACTTCCTGCGCGAGCGGTGGCTGGCCACCGTCCCGGAGCAGCTGATCGTCACCGGCCGGACGCTGATCTCCGAGCCGGACCGGGTGGCGGAGCTGAGCCGCGTCGGCCTGCCGAAGCTGGTCCTGTCGGGGGCCGTGGACCTGGCCTGGCCGGTGCCGCTGCTGGACGAGACGGCCCGCCGCCTGGGTGCCCGGCGGGTGATCGTGCCGGGGACGGATCACTCCCCGAACGCCGAGGACCCGGACACGACGGCGCGCGAGCTGGCCGCGTTCTGGGACTCCTGCAGGCTTCATAGTTAGCCAGTGAAAAAATTTCCTTAGCGTAGGGAATGATTGCGGCCTACACTTCGTTGAACCAGTGCAAGCGAAACACTGACGAAGGGAGAAGCCCCATGCGCTTCGAGATTCTGCGCCTGGACGACGTCGACGGGTCCGCCATGGACAGCACCGTCGTCGACGCGGCCTCCGTCAACCGGATCGTGCAGCAGGCCGCAGCCGTCGGCCAGCGCATCCTGATCCGACCGGCCGAGAGTGCGTCCTGCTGACGCACCGCACGAAAAACGTATCCGCCCCCGCACCGTTCC
>NZ_JBSGZP010001111.1:0-1359 GCF_053611065.1 Streptomyces sp. NPDC054840 | reverse complement strand
GGTGTCACGCGTCACGCGTGACACCGGCGCGTTTCATTTGGTCTAGACCTTGACAGGTCCAGACCATTTTCGCTTCAGTGGGCACCGTTGCCCCCACGGCAAGTCCCCCCACTGAAGGAGCAGTTACGTGATACGTGCGCTTCGTCTCCGCGCCCTCGCACTCACCGCCGCCGCAGCCGTCACGGCCGGCCTCGCCCTCACCCTCCCCTCCTCCCCCGCCGCCGCCGCGGTCCCCTGCGCCGGCGCCTGGGCCTCCTCCGCCGTCTACACCAACGGCATGAGCGCCTCCTACGGCGGCCACAACTGGCAGGCGAAGTGGTGGACCCAGGGCGAGACGCCCGGCACCACCGGCCAGTGGGGCGTCTGGGCGGACCAGGGCACCTGCGGTGGCGGAAGCCAGGATCCGGATCCGGGCAACCCCACCGGATTCGTGGTCTCCGAGGCCCAGTTCAACCAGATGTTCCCGAACCGGAACCCCTTCTACACCTACAACGGCCTGGTCGCGGCGCTCTCCGCCTACCCCGGGTTCACCAAGACCGGCGACGACACCACCAAGCGGCGCGAGGCCGCGGCCTTCCTCGCCAACGTCTCCCACGAGACGGGCGGACTCGTGCACATCGTGGAGCAGAACACCGCCAACTACCCCCACTACTGCGACGCGAGCCAGCCGTACGGCTGTCCCGCCGGGCAGGCCGCCTACTACGGGCGCGGGCCCATCCAGCTCAGTTGGAACTTCAACTACAAGGCGGCCGGTGACGCCCTCGGCATCAACCTGCTCGCCAACCCGTACCTCGTGGAGCAGGATCCGGCCGTCGCGATGAAGACGGCGCTCTGGTACTGGAACACCCAGAACGGCCCGGGCACGATGACCGCCCACGCCGCCATGGTGAACGGCGCGGGCTTCGGGGAGACGATCCGCTCGATCAACGGCTCCCTGGAGTGCAACGGCGGCAACCCCGCCCAGGTCCAGAGCCGTATCTCGAAGTACCAGAGCTTCACACAGCTGCTGGGGGTGACCCCCGGGAACAACCTCGGCTGCTGAGCGGCGCCGCGGTGGCGGTCACCGCGTGCGCAGCGCGGTGGCCAGCTGGGCCCGTGAGCGGACGTCGAGCTTCTGGTAGATGCGGGTCAGCCGGGCCTCCACCGTCTTGACGCTGAGGAATAGCTTCGCCGCGGCCTCCTGGTTGCTGGCGCCCTGGCTGACCAGCAGCGCGAGCCGGGTCTCGGCCTCGGTCAGGGTCGCGGCCGCCGGTACCTGCGCACCGGCGCCGTCGCCGGGGCCCGGTTCCCTGGCGAGCTCCGTCCAGGGGGCCGCCCCGGCCCGTTCGAACACATCGGCCGCGGCCCGCAGCGCCGCGC
>NZ_JBSGZP010001110.1:0-1360 GCF_053611065.1 Streptomyces sp. NPDC054840 | reverse complement strand
GGGCGGTACGGGGCCGGGCCCGGTTACGCCTGACGGGTGGCGGACACGGCGGGGGCGTAGGTGCGGCGGAGGAACCGGCGCAGCGCGGCGATGTCGAACTGGACCACGGCGACGCCTTCGGGGGAGTGGAACTCGACGACCGCCTGGACGCGGCCGCAGGGCCAGACGCGTACGTCCCCGGTGCCGGTCGGAGCCAGGAGACCGGCCTCCAGGAGGGCCCGGGGGAACACCCACTCGTTGTCGGTGCCCTCCGGGGACAGGCCCGCCGGGAAGACGATCCGTACGGCCAGCGGCTCGGCGGCGGCGAAGCGCAGGGCGACCGGGATGGTCCGGTAGAGGGGATCGTCCGTGATCACACGGGCGCTCACCCGCTCCTCAACGGCGCTTGCGGTCGCGGTCGCTGGTGGATTCTCGGCGGTGGCTGACATCGACAAGACTCCTCGAAATCGGAACATTTGCGCCCGTTTGTCCCGTCCAGCCTCGCACATTCCCACGAAACCGCGCGCTTCTCTTTGTGAGGGAGCCGCTCTTGCCAATGATTTGCAACTGGGCACTATGGTTGAACAGCTAAAGACTGAGCAAGAAGCGGAGCCACTCCATGCATGTGCCCGACGGATTCATCAACGCACCCGTGTCGGTGGCCGCCGGAGTGGTGGCCGCCGCCGCGGTGGCCGTCAGCCTCCGCGGCGCCCGCCGCGAACTCGACGAGCGCACAGCGCCGCTCGCCGGTCTCGTCGCCGCCTTCATCTTCGCCGTCCAGATGCTGAACTTCCCGGTGGCCGCCGGTACCAGCGGCCATCTGCTGGGCGGGGCGCTCGCCGCGATACTCGTCGGCCCGTACACCGGCGTGCTGTGCGTGTCCGTCGTCCTGCTCATGCAGGGCATCCTCTTCGCCGACGGCGGCCTGACCGCCCTCGGCGTCAACGTCACCGTCATGGGCGTCGTCACTGTCGTCGCCGCCTACGCGATCTTCCGCGGGCTGCTCGGGATCCTGCCGCCCACCCGCCGCTCCGTGACCGCGGCCGCCTTCACCGGCGCTCTGCTCTCCGTGCCCGCCGCGGCCGCCGCCTTCACCGCCGTCTACGCCATCGGGGGCACCACCGACGTGCCCATCGGCAAGGTGATCACCGCCATGGTCGGTGTGCACGTGCTCATCGGCATCGGTGAGGCCGCCATCACCGCGGCCACCGTGGGCGCCGTGATCGCCGTACGCCCCGACCTGGTGCACGGGGCCCGCGGGCTGGCCGCGCCCCTGAAGCTGCGCGTCGACGGGGCGCTCGTCGACGCACCGGCCGCGGCCGCCGCACCCGCGGCCCCCGGTGCCGGCGCCGCCGGCTCGACCCGCAAGGTGTGGGTGACC
>NZ_JBSGZP010001109.1:0-1362 GCF_053611065.1 Streptomyces sp. NPDC054840 | reverse complement strand
GGCCCTGCGGGCGGCCGCGCAGCACAGCGCCGGCCGCCTCGCCGCCGCGTCCGCCTGCTCGGTGGCCGCCGCCGGCGCGGCCCTGGCCGAACCGGCCGTCCTCGGCCACACCCTCGACCTGCTGCTGCGGCAGGACCCCGCGGGCGCCCGGTGGACCGCTTGGTGCGCGGCGGTGATCGCCGCCGAGGTGCTGCTCGACGCGGCGACGGCCCGGCTCACCGGCGGTGTCGACGCCCGCTCCACCGCCTGGCTGCGGCGGCTCGGGCTCGGGCGGTTGCTGCGCACCGCGCCGCACCATGCCGCCCGCCGCTCCCCCGGTGACCTATCCGCCCGGCTGACCGCGCAGGCCACCACCGCCGGGGCCGTTCCGGCGGCGTTCGTGACCGCGTCCGTCGCCCTGGTCCCCCCGCTCGGCGGGCTCGTGGCGCTGGTCCTGGTCGACGTGTGGACCGCACTGGCCTTTCTCGCCGGACTCCCTTTGCTCGCACTGCTGTTGAGGGCGTTCGCCCGTGACTCCGGCGTCAGCGTCAGCCGCTACCAGGAGGTGCAGCTCGACCTGGCCGGCCGACTCGTGGAGGCCCTCGGGGGCGCCCGTACGATCGCCGCCGCCGGCACCGCCGAGCGCGAACAGGCGCGCGTACTGGCCCGGTTGCCGGAGCTCGGCGCCGAGGGGCGGCGGACCTGGCGGATCTACGGCGCGACCGTGGCGCGCACCAGTGCCCTCATGCCCCTGTTGCTCTACGTGGTCCTCGGCGTGGGCGGGATCCGCCTCGCGGAGGGTGCCCTCGGCGTCGGTGGGCTCCTCGCCGCCGTCCGGTACGCGGGCCTCGCGGCCGGGGTCGGCTCCGTGACGGGGCGGCTGGCTGCCGTGGTGCGCGGCCGGGCCGCCGCCCGCCGCACCGCGGCCCTGTTCGAGCTGCCCGAACTCCCCCAGGGTCAGCGCCGGTTGCCCGCATCGGGGCCGGGCACGCTGGAGCTGCACGGCGTACGCGTCGTACGGGCGGGTACCGTGCTGCTGCACGACGTCGACCTGCGGATCCCCGGCGGGACGACCGTCGTCGTGGTCGGCCGGTCGGGCTCCGGCAAGACGACGCTGGCCGCCGTGGCGGGGCGGCTCACCGCGTGCGACGAGGGCCGGGTCCTGCTCGACGGCGTGCCGCTGGACGAGCTGTCCGCCGAGGAGTTGCGCCGCGAGGTCGGCCACGCCTTCGAACGGCCCGCCCTCTTCGGGGAGAGCATCGCGGCCGCCATCGCCTTCGGCGGCTGCCCGGGGCCGGTCCCGGGCCCGGGGGCCGTGCGCGCCGCCGCGCGGGCGGCGCGGGCCGACGCCTTCGTGCGCCGCCTGCCCGAGGGGTACGACAC
>NZ_JBSGZP010001108.1:0-1366 GCF_053611065.1 Streptomyces sp. NPDC054840 | reverse complement strand
CCCCGGGGGAGTACGGGCCCACCGTCGTCAGGCCGACCGGCGGCTCAGGGGGCGTACTTGTAGCCGACCCGGCGCACCGTCTGGATGGCGGCGCGGTGGGAGGCGCCCAGCTTGCGGCGCAGACGGGCGATGTGGACGTCCACGGTCCGGCCGTCGCCGACGTGCCCGTAGCCCCACACCGTGGTGACCAGCTGGTCCCGGCTGTGCACCCGGTGCGGGTGCTGCACCAGGTGGGCCAGCAGCTCGAACTCCAGGTACGTCAGGTCGAGCACCCGGCCGTCGACCTGGGCGGTGCGCTGCGCCGGGTCGATCCGGACCAGGCCGTCACCCGGGCCGGCGGGGGCGGGGGCGGCGGGAGCCGAAGGGACGGCGGCGGCCACCGCCTGGGGGGCGAAGGCGATCGGGGGCTGCTGGTCGGCCGGTACGAGCACCAGGTAGCCGATCATCGGCGGCTGGCCCGGCAGCGTCGGCAGGGTGTGCTGGGGCGCGGGCAGCCAGGTGGCGCCCGGCGGCAGGAGGTCCACGACTCGGGACACTTCGTCTCGGTCAACGGAACGTAGCCGGTGGCGCGGACTGGGCGGATAGGTCAGGGGAGAGGTCGCAGCGGTGGCGGCGGAGGAGAGGGAGCGGGTGTTCGCCATGAGTGGTCAGCTCTTTCACGCGGAGTGGTCGGCAGGAGACGTGCGTACGTCATCGATGTCGATACCGCGCAGACCGAAGGCCTCGTGGAAGGTCGGATGAGTGATCCCGGAGGCTTTAGAGGGCCGGCGCGTTCTTCGCGCGGCAACACTCCCGGTCGTAATCGTGATCCTGACGGGACGGCCAGAAGGGCTCGAGGTCGCTGCGACCTGACGAGGTGTGCGAAGGGCTGGCCATGGCCCCATTCAAGCAGATGTCACCTCTGCGGGGCAGGCCCCGTCTCGCAGAATGGATCACTATCTCATATGCCGAGAGACGACCTCGGTCAATCCCGGACAAAGTAGACCCTCAGGTGAGGCGCAGCGGCTGCCACCCCGGCCCGATGTCCCAGCCCTTCTCCTGGCGGGCCCAGCGCGCCATGACCTCCACCACCTCGGCCGCCGTGGGCAGATACGCCTGGAAGTGCCGCTCCGCGGCCCCGTCCCGGTGCTCCAACTGGTAGTCGGCGCCCGCGTCGTGCCAGACCTGTATGTAGCAGTCCGGGTCCTCGGCGATCCGCTCGACGATGACGAAGTGGTCCCCCTCCGCGCCGATGCGCTGCACCAGTTCGGACAACACGCCGAGCACGGGGCGTTCGTAGGACTCGCCGCGCTCCGTCTGGATCCTGATCGCCAACATGACCACACCGTCCCACACGCCACTGACAGCGCCCGCCGGCCCTGTGGGG
>NZ_JBSGZP010001107.1:0-1374 GCF_053611065.1 Streptomyces sp. NPDC054840 | reverse complement strand
GGGTCCTCGTACCGCCGCGGTGAGCTCAGGCCTCCGCGGCGGCGTGGTGGTGGTCGAGCTCCCACGCGTGGTGCTTGAACTCGTGGCGGAAGTCGGCGTGGTCCTCCCACTGACGGGCGATCCCGCGCAGCACGTCCCAGTTGTGCTCCACCGACTGGTCGATGACGCGGCGCATGGCCGGCTCGGCGGACTCGCGCTTCTCGATGAGGCCCTTGATCGCGGAGGCCTCCAGGACGGAGTTGCGCAGCGCGCGCAGGGCGCGGGAGGTGTCGTCCATGGCGAAGCCGTGTTCGCTGCCCGTCGCCTCGTCGAACAGCGGGGTGAGCCGCGCCTCGATGAATGCGGTGATCCGCTCGAAGTGCTGCACGTCCATCGGGGGCTCCCTCTCCTGCCGAACCACGCTGTGTATCCGGCGTCTCCACTCGCTCCTGCTGTTCAGGGGTCATTATCCAGCAGCTCACGTGATCTGTTTTGATGATCGACCGTGAGCGATCGACAGGGGGTCCGGTGGACGGGAATTCAAGGCTGACGGAGCGTTTCGAGGAGCACCGCTCTCATCTGGAAGCAGTGTCCTATCGCATGCTCGGCTCGCTCGCCGAGGCCGATGACGCTGTCCAGGAGGCCTGGCTGCGCTTCGACCGCTCCGACGTCGGCGACGTCGAGAACCTCGGTGGCTGGCTGACGACGGTCGTGTCGCGCGTCTGCCTGAACATGCTGCGTTCACGTGAGTCCCGGCGCGAGGACCCCATGGAGACGTATTCCGCCGACCCCGCCGTCGACCGTGCGGACGCGGTCGACCCCGAACAGGAAGCCCTGCTGGCCGATTCGGTCGGGCTCGCGCTGCTGGTGGTGCTCGACCAGCTGGCACCGGCCGAACGGCTCGCGTTCGTGCTGCACGACCTGTTCGCCGTGTCCTTCGACGAGATCGCGCCGATGATCGAGAAGACTCCGGCGGCGACCCGTCAACTGGCGAGCCGCGCCCGCCGCCGGGTCAAGGGAGCGCCGCTGGTGCCCGAGGCCGATCTGACCCGCCAGCGCCGCGTCGTGGACGCCTTCCTCGCCGCCACCCGCGGCGGGAACTTCGACGCGCTCGTCACCCTGCTCCACCCCGACGTGGTGCTCCGGGCCGACAAGGCCGTCGTCCCCACCGCCGCCCCGATCCTCCTGCGTGGCGCCGCCACCGTCGCCACGAGCGCGATGGCCGCCATGCAGCGGGCGCGGGCCACGGCGCCGGCCCTGGTCGACGGAGTGGTCGGCCTGGCGATGGCCCCGCTGGGACGGCTGTTCCTGGTGCTCGGCTTCACGATCGAGGACGACCTGATCACCGAGATCGACATCGTGGCGGAACCGGAGCGCCTCGGCGCCCTCGAACTC
>NZ_JBSGZP010001106.1:0-1375 GCF_053611065.1 Streptomyces sp. NPDC054840 | reverse complement strand
GTCGCGTTCGCGCGGCCAGAAGTAGCCGCGGGTCTTGTGCTCGGGCCGGGTGAGCCGGCCCAGTTCGTCGAACATCGCGCCGTCGCCCAGCTCCACCGTGGCCCGGCTCGGTACGGGCATGATCCAGGCGGCTCTGCGGGCGTTCCCGCCGACGGAGAACCGCATGACGATCTGCTCCGTGCGGCCGTCCCAGCGCACGACGGAGGTCTCCCGGTCGACTCCGATCCGGGACTGCCCGTCGGGGATCATGGCCCCGCACCCGCACGCGTAGGCGGGGTTGACCAGCGCGCCCAGCTGGGTCGCGAGCAGGGCGAACAGCAGTGCCACAATTCTTCGTTTCATCCACACGGGGTCTCAGACGACGGCCCCTGTGATCCGGTTCCGACCCCCCTCGCCGCCCACTCCGACCTGGCCTCATACTGTGCCCCATGACGGGGAGCGAGAAGCGGCAGCAGGCTCTGCTGCGCCGGTCCGCGGTGCTGCGCAGCCCGCTGGTTCCGGATGCCGTGGTGGTGGAGATCGCGCGGCACGACTGGGAGTCCATCGAGTGCGGCTGCGGCCGCTCGGCGGGCCATCTGGTGGACGCGGTGCGGGATGCCGCCGAGGGGCATCCCGCCGCGTTCCATGCGCTGGAGGGACATGTCTTCTTCGCGGAGCACCTGAAGCCACCGGCTCCGGCGGTGTGCGCCGTGCTGATGGCCGTGTGGTCGGCGCGGCCGCCCCGGCAGGCGACCCGCGAGGCCCTGCTGTGGACCCTGCTCGCCCTGCTGTGCACGGTGGACGACGGCGGTACCCACGAGGCGGGACTGCACGGGCAGTGCACCGCCTTCATCCGTACGGGTGTGGAGGGTTTCCGCCGTGAGGTGGCCACCGCCCCGGGTTCGGGGACCGCCGCCTACGCGGAGGGCATTCTGGACATCCTCGGCCTGCCGGCCTGAGTCCGGGGTCAGCCGACGGCCGTCAGGCAGCGCCGCAGCCGTGCCACGGTGACGTCCTCCAGGGACTCGGCGAAGGTCCGCGGCGGTGACGCCGGGACCACCAGCAGGGACGGGACGACCAGGACCGCGCAGCCGGCGGCCTCCGCGGAGGCGGCGCCGTCCGGCGAGTCCTCCACCGCCACGCAGGTATGCGGTGCGAGGCCGAGGCGCCCGGCGGCTTCCCGGTAGGGGTCCGGGTGCGGCTTCGTGCGAGCGGTGTCGTCGGCGGACAGGGTGAAGGCGAAGGGGACATGGGCAAGGGAGCCCCCGACCACCGAGTCGACGACGACCCGCGGTGAGGCGCTGACCAGGGCGAAGGGGACGCCCTCCGCCTCCAGGGCGGTCAGCAGCCGCCGGGCGCCGGGCCGCATCGGCGCCCCGGCCTCCACCCCGCGGTA
>NZ_JBSGZP010001105.1:0-1386 GCF_053611065.1 Streptomyces sp. NPDC054840 | reverse complement strand
TCGACGTCCGCCCCGGCCGGTCCGGTGTCCCGCGGCAGCCGCGGGAGCCCGACGCGGTCGTCGCTCGCGCGCACCGCATGCCGGCGCACTCCGATCCTTCGGTTTCAGCCGGATTCGGACACTGCGGCGGAAATCTCCACGACCACGCCCTCCTCGGACGACCGGCGGGCCGCCTCCAGTACGTCGAGGCAGTGCGCGGCCTCGAGCGCCGTCACGGGCGCGGGCCCGCCCGTGGGCAGTGCGGCCGCGACCGCCGCGTAGTACGCCGGGTAGTCGCCCTGCTCGGTCGGAACCGGGATACCGCCGCCGGTCAGCGGGGACTCGCCGGAGCCGAGCCGCCCCCACAGGTGCGGGGGCTCCTCGCCCCACGGCAGGTCCCCGCCCGGCCGCAGCCCGTCCCGCAGGGCGCCCTCCTGCGGGTCGAGGCCGTACTTCACGTAGCCGGCCCGGGAGCCCAGGACGCGCAGCCGCGGGCCGAGCTGGGCGGTGGTCGCGCTGACGTAGAGGTGGGAGCGGACCCCGTTCGCGTGCGTGACCGCGAGGAAGGTGTCGTCGTCGGTCTCGGCGCCGGGGCGGCGCACGTCGGTCTCCGCGTAGACCCGTACCGCCGGGCCGAACAGCACCAGCGCCTGGTCCACGACGTGACTGCCGAGGTCGTACAGCAGGCCGCCGATCTCCTCGGGGGCCCCCGACTCGCGCCAGCCGCCCTTCAGCTGCGGGCGCCAGCGCTCGAAACGGGACTCGAAGCGCTGGACTTCGCCCAGCTCGCCGTCGGCGATGAGGCGGCGCAGGGTCAGGAAGTCGTTGTCCCAGCGGCGGTTCTGGAAGACGGAGAGGAAGGTGCCGCTGCGGTCCGCGAGCGCGGCGAGCGCACGCGCCTCGGCGGCGGTGGCGGCGATCGGCTTGTCCACGACCACCGGGATGCCGGCTTCGAGGGCCGTGGTGGCGAGCGGGACGTGCGTCCGGTTGGGGGAGGCGATCACGACCAGGTCGAGGTCGCGGTCCCACAGCTCGGCGGCGTTAGCGGCGATGTGCACGTCGGGGAATTCCGCGCGGGCCTGGGCCTGCCGGGCCGGGTCGGAGGTGACGACGGTGTCGAGGGCGAGCCCGTCCGTGGCGGCCACGAGGGGCGCGTGGAAGACGGAACCGGCCAGTCCGTAGCCGATGAGACCGACGCGGAGCGGGGCGGGGGAGGTGGGAGTGGCGGGGGTGCTCATGGCACCACTTTGGCAACAGTGTTGCCGAAGTGCAAGGAAGGTGGACAATGGGTACGTGAACAGCGGTAGCGGGGACGAGCGCGGCGGGGTGAACCTGCCGACGCTGCGTGGGTACAACGAGGCGCTGATGCTGGATCTGCTGCGCGGCGCGGGTCCGGCGGGCCTGGGC
>NZ_JBSGZP010001104.1:0-1395 GCF_053611065.1 Streptomyces sp. NPDC054840 | reverse complement strand
CCCCTTCCCTCGTCCGGGCGCCGGTCAGGGCGTGTGCGCCGCGATGTCCCAGAGGTGGGCGGGACGCCCACAGCGCATGGCCTCCCAGGCCGCGCGCCGGTAGCAGGCCGCCACCAGGCCGTCCCGGACCAGTCCCGAGGCACCGTGCAGGTGGACCGCGTCACGCGTCACGTCGAGGGTGGTCTCCGCCGTGAGGGCGATCAGTCCGGCGGCCTCCCCCGCGCTGAGCCGGTCCTCGTCGAGGTCCCGGGCCGCGTCCCCCACGGCCCAGCGCACGGCGTCGAGGCGCGCCAGCAGGCCCGCCACGCGCAGCCGGGGGCCCTGGTGTTTGACCAGGGCCTGGCCGAACTGCTGCCGGCCGCGGATCCGGGAGACGACCGCCGTCAGGGCGGCCGCCGTGATCCCGGCCAGCAGCGAGGCCTGGTGGACGGCCGCGCGCAGGCCCACGCGGGCGAGGGCCTGCTCGGCGGCCAGGCCGCTCAGCAGCACCGCCTCGGCGGGCAGCCGTACCTCGTCGAAGACGGCACTGGCGACGGCTCCCCCGCCGTGGTCGCGCAGCGGGCGGACCTGGACGCCCTCGGTGGGCAGGCGTACGAGCGCCACGCACGGGCCGTCGGGGCCGCCGGCGAGGACCAGGAGGGCGCCCGGGCCGACGCCGGCGGCGAAGGGGCCGCCGGTGCCGGTGAGGACGACGGCGCCGGTGTCCGGGTCCGGCTTCCACGTGATGCCCGGCGGTACGGTGCCGCGCGGGTCGGGCAGCCGGCCCGGCAGGGCGAGTGCCAGTTCCCCGGTGCGTACCTGGTCCAAGAGGATGTCGGTGGCCTCGGGTGCGAGCGGGCCGAGGCCGGAGATGAGATCCAGGGCGAGGAGGGTGTCGGTGAGGGGGACCGGCTGCATCGCGTTGCCCGCCTCCTCGCACACCATGGCGACGACGGCCTGGCCGAGGTCGAGGCCGTCGTGGCCGATGGGCAGGGCGAACTCCCAGGCCCCGACCTGGGTCAGCGCCTCCCAGGCGCCGGCGGGGGTGTCCCCGTCGACCTCCAGTCCCTGGCGCACGGTGAGCCGGAGCTGTCGGAAGAGGGAGTCCTCGTCCTCCCGCTCCCGCCAGCGCTCGGACGCCGCCGCCGGGCCGCGGCCGCCCGTGCCGTTCCCGTTGACCGCCTGTGATGTCACGGCCGTACCTCCGCCCCTGAGTCGAGACGCAGCCGGGCCAGCGTCTCCAGCATCATTTCGGCGGTGCCGCCCGATATCCGCATCCCCGGGGCTTCGCGCAACGCCGAATCGAGTGGATGTGCCACCCCGTCGACCTCGGGGTCGTCGAGGGTCATGCTGCGGTCGCCGTCGAGTTCCGCCGCCCACCAGGCCACCTCGGCGGCGAGCTCGGTGGTGTACCAC
>NZ_JBSGZP010001103.1:0-1397 GCF_053611065.1 Streptomyces sp. NPDC054840 | reverse complement strand
CCCTCGGGCAGGGGCGTCGGCAGGGGCACCCGTGCCGGCTCCAGCGGCGGCGTCGCCGCCCCCTGCCCGGTCCCCCACGAGGTGGCCCGCGAGCCCCCCGCCGCGTCGGCCGCGCTGGGCGCCTCCGCACCCAGCAGTTCCTGCGGCAGGACCAGCACGGCCAGCACACCGCCGTAGATGTTCGACTTGAGCTCGACGGCGATCCCGTGCCGGCGGGCCAGCGCCGACACCACGAACAGGCCGATCCGGCCGTCCGCCAGCAGGTGCCGCACGCTGATCTGGTCGGGGTCGGCGAGCAGGGCGTTCATCCGGTGCTGTTCCTCGGTCGGCATGCCCAGTCCCCGGTCCTCCACCTCGACGGCGATCCCGGCGGTGACCCGCTCGGCCCGCAGCACCACATCGGTGTCGGGGGCGGAGAAGACCGTGGCGTTCTCGACCAGTTCGGCCAGCAGGTGCACCACGTCCGCGACGGCGTGCCCGCGGACGCTGCCCCCGGCCGGGGGCACCACCTTGACCCGGGTGTACTGCTCGACCTCCGCGACCGAGGAGCGGAGCACCTCGCTCAGGTCGATGGGCCTGGTCCACTGGCGGCGGGACGCCGCGCCGCCCAGTACGGCGAGGTTCTCGGCGTGGCGACGGATGCGGGTGGCGAGGTGGTCGACGTGGAAGAGCTCTTTGAGCAGGTCCGGGTCCTCGACCGTGTCCTCCAGCTCGTCCAGCAGCGAGATCTCGCGGTGCACGAGGGACTGGAGCCGGCGCGCGAGGTTGACGAAGACCTCGACCTTGCGTTCGCTGTCGGTCGGGGCGGCCGGTCCGGCCAGCCGCAGGAGGGTCGTGTGCGCCTCTTCGCGGGCGCCGCGCAGCTCCTGCGAGAGCAGCCAGAACTCGTCCATCCCGGCCGGGTCCCCGCCGGGCGGCGGCGTGCTCGGTCCACCACGCACCGGCCGGGGCGGGGTCTCGCCCCGTTCCAGCCGGTCGGCGGCCGTGCGCAGCTCGCCCCGGCCGCGCACGCTGGAGCGGCGCAGCGCCTCGCACCGGTCCCGTACGGCCTTGCCGGCACGCTGGGCCCCGAGCAGGGCCGCGGCGAGGGCGCCCACCACGAGGAGGGCGCAGCCGGTGAGCACGGGCCACAGCCGGGCGTCACGGTCGCCGGCTCCCCCGCCGAGCTGGAGGGTGAAGATCACCGCGGCGGCCCCGCTGAGCCCGGCGGCGAGCGTGGGCAGTACGGCGGCGCGCGCCAGCAGGGGGCGTATCTGCCGGCCGGGACCGGTGACGGCGTTTCTCGACGGGGCGTGGCGGGCGGCGCGGAGTCCGGACATCTGCGTCCTCGGTACGTGGGGCCCGGCCCCCAGTGTTCCCGGGGCCCGGTGTTGATCACCGAATACCCACGCTAGACC
>NZ_JBSGZP010001102.1:0-1400 GCF_053611065.1 Streptomyces sp. NPDC054840 | reverse complement strand
GAGTCCGGGAGGGCAGGCCCTTCGCGCTGGTACGCCCGATCGGATTCGAACCGACAGACACGACCACCTAAAGATCGCCGCTCACCGTTGGCGTACGGGCGCAAGCCAAGTCCACTGTACTTGGTGGCGGCTGGATAGGGGGACTAACTGCCGGATCTGCCGGATCTTCCGCCGCGGCACCACGTGTTGGTCACCGCGTGGCAGTTGGGGCACAGGAGCCGGAGGTTCTCGCGCTGGTCGTTGCTCCAGTCGCCGTCGATGTGGTCGACCTCCAGAGTCATCGGCTGTCCCCGCCAGGCAGGGGGCGTACCGCACATCGAGCAGCATTCGGGGACGCCGACCTCGCGCAGCGCCCGCAGGAGCAGGTGCGAGCGAGTTCGGCGCGGACCGTCGTGCCTCATGAGGATGTCCGCGGCTCTCCGCACAGTGACGGTGCCGGGTTTGCCGCGTTGGTGAGCCTGGCCGAGGAAGTGCGCGGTGGACAGGCCGTCCTCGCGGATCCAGCTCTTGAGGGCCTCGTTCATGCTCCCCGAGGACTTGCGGCCCAGCCGCCGCAGGGTTTCGGCCAGCGAGTAGGACGTGGCAACGGCCTCACGGAGGACGGCGGCTTCGGGCTTCACACGCCGCGCGTACGTCCGGCGCCGGCGTGTCGGGAGGATGATGCCGTCGGCACCCGTCATCGCCGCCGACCCTTCGCCCGGCCGCGGTAGGTGTCCGTGGCGGAATGACAATTCGGGCAGAGCAGCCGCAGGTTCTCCCGTCGGTTGTTGCGCCAGTCGCCGTCGATGTGGTCGACCTCAAGGGGCAGCGGCCGCCCCTGCCAGACGGCTTCGACGCCACACAGTCGGCACGCTTCGGGAATTCCGATGGCCGTGAGGGCTTGCTTGAGTTGCGCGCTCTGCACGCGGCGGGCCTGCGGGTCTTCCTGCATGACCAGCACCGTTTCCGGGGTCCGTCGCACCTTTGGACGCCCCGCCGGAGAGGGCAGCACGAAATGGGAGGTGTCTATCCCGAACGCTTTGACCCTGCGGCTGATGTGGGTGTGGTGGCCGCCCACCACGTCGAGTCCCAGACGCCTGAGCACCTCGCACATGTTCGTCGACGCGACAACGGCCTCTGCCAGTACTTCCCGCGTCCACCTCGCTCCCTCCCGCTCGAAGTGCGAGACGTCCACGCCCAGCCTTCTCATACGGTCGTGCAGGTATCTACGCGATGAGCCGTTCGGATCCACCCCCAGCTTGCGCAGCGCCTCCGTCAGCGTTCGCGCCCCTTCGGCGGCTTCCGTGAGGCGTTCCTTCGTGTACGGGCTGATCGGCATGCCCGCCCCCCTCCGTCAGGACCGGCCGCGTGTGCGGCCCTCGTACGGAACAACGGCACCGGAAGCCGGACGGTTACGGGCG
>NZ_JBSGZP010001101.1:0-1406 GCF_053611065.1 Streptomyces sp. NPDC054840 | reverse complement strand
CGCCCCCGGCAATCGGCCCGCAGCCGCAAACGAGAGCGGCGGGCACCGGGATGTCCCGGATACCCGCCGCTCGGCAAGCGAAGAGGTCAGATCACGATCAGCGCGTCCAGCGGAGCCCCCGCGAGGGAAGCGGCCAGCTTGGCCCGTCCCGGGAGGAACGAGAGTTCCATCAGGACCGCCACGCCCGCGACCTCCGCGCCGGCCCGCCGGATCAGCGAGAGCGAGGCCTCCGCGGTGCCGCCGGTGGCCAGCACGTCGTCGATGACCATGACCCGGTCACCGACCGCCAGGTCCTCGGCGTGGACCTCGATCTCCGCGGTGCCGTACTCCAGCTCGTACGCCTGAGCGAGCGTCGCGCCCGGCAGCTTCCCGGCCTTGCGCACCGGCACGAAGCCGATCCCGGCCTGCACGGCGACCGGGGCCGCGAGGATGAACCCGCGCGCCTCCAGACCGACGATCTTCGTCGCGCCGTACCGCCCGGCCAGCTCCACCAGCGTGGCCGTGAGCGCAGCGAACGCCTCGGGGTCCGCCAGCAGCGGGGTGATGTCCTTGAACATCACGCCCGGCTTCGGGTAGTCCGGCACGTCCTTGATCCGGCTGAGCAGCAGGACCCGGGCGTCCTCGGACAGCGGCGCGGTCAACGCCGCCGCCCCGACCGGCCCTGCGCCACGACCTGCGGCTCGTCCTCGGCGGCGTAGGCCTCGTCCGGTGACTCGCCCTTGGCCGCCGCGGCGGCCCGCTTGGCGAGCACCCGCTTCGTCAGCGCCTTCATCGCCGGCTCGCGCTCCTTGAGGTCCACGACCAGCGGGGTCGCGATGAAGATCGAGGAGTACGCACCGGCCGCGAGGCCGACGAAGAGCGACAGCGAGATGTCGTTCAGCATGCCGGCGCCCAGGAAGCCACCGCCGATGAACAGCAGAGCGGCGACCGGGAGGAGCGCCACGACCGTGGTGTTGATCGAGCGGACCAGGGTGCCGTTGATGCTGCGGTTGGCGATCTCGCTGTACGTCCAGCGGGTCTGCTTGGTGATGTCCTTCGACCCCTCCTTGAGACCGTCGAAGACGACGACGGTGTCGTACAGGGAGTAACCGAGGATCGTCAGCAGACCGATGACCGTACCCGGCGTGACCTCGAAGCCGACGAGCGCGTACACGCCGACGGTGATGGTGAGGTCGTGGATCAGCGCGATCAGCGCCGCGACCGCCATCCGCCACTCGAAGGCGATGGCCAGATAGATCACCACGAGGACCATGAAGACGCCGAGGCCGGTCCAGGCCTTGTTCGCGATCTGCTCGCCCCAGCTGGGGCCGACCAGGTCGGCGTTGATGGCGGCCTGGTCGACCTTGAGGTCGGTGGCGAGCTGCTTCTTCACCTCGGTGGCGGCGTCGGTGTCCACACCGGAGATC
>NZ_JBSGZP010001100.1:0-1406 GCF_053611065.1 Streptomyces sp. NPDC054840 | reverse complement strand
GGGCACAGCAACTCACTCGGTCTGGTGGTGTTCGTCATGTCCCGTACGTCCGCGACCTCTTCGGTCCGCTCCACTCCTTCCGGCCCCTCCGCGCCCTCCGTCCCCTCCCCGCCCTCCGCGCCCTCCGTCCCCTCCATCCCCTCCGTCCCCGCTCCGGCCGCGTGCGCGACGTCGTCCGCGTGTCCGCCGGCGCGGCCGGTCCCTCCGTTCCCGCCGCTTCGCGTGGGTCGGGGCGGGGACCGGCTGCGCCGGGCCGTACGGCGGAGGCGGCGGGCCGCCTCGGCCGCGCTGGCCGTCGTGGCGGCGGCCGTTGCGGTGGGCGGGACGGAGGCGCAGGCTTCGCGGGGCGCCGCGCGGCCCGAGGTACGGGTCACTCAGGGTGCGGCGCCACCCGCCGCAGGGCGGATGGTTTCGGCGCCCGTGCGCATCGCGGACGCGGCGACGGTGCGGCTGCTGCGGCCCGGGGACCGGGTGGACGTGGTCGCGGCGGAGCGCACCGGGCCACCCAGGGTGGTGGCCGCGGGGGCGCTGGTTGCCGAAGTACCCGAACCGGACAAGGGTGTTGCGGACGGTGGGGCGCTGGTGGTGCTGTCCGTGCCGCGGGACATCGCGCGGGTTCTCGTGGGCACGGGCGCCACGACCCGCCTGGCGGTGACGTTGTGCTGATTCGCACGCACGGCCGGTCAATTCACTTCGGTATGGGGACCGACTGGACACGCCGCGCCCGGACTGCCGTAGTTTTCGGAACCGTTGGCTCCGTGTTCAGCAGATGTGAAGAGAGGCTCAGTGGTGAGCGAGAAGAAGGAGAGCGTGCTGGCAGGCTTCAAGGCCTTCCTGATGCGCGGCAACGTGGTCGACCTGGCGGTGGCCGTGGTCATCGGCGCCGCGTTCACGAACATCGTGAACTCGGTGGTCAAGGGGATCATCAGCCCGGTGGTCGGCGCGGTCGGCACACAGAGCCTGGACGGCTACAAGTCCTGCCTCAAGGCCCCGTGCGGCATCGGCACGAACGGCCAGCCGACGGGTGTCGAGATCCTCTGGGGCTCGGTGCTGAACGCGACGCTGACCTTCGTCATCACCGCGGCGGTCGTGTACTTCCTGATGGTGCTGCCGATGGCGAAGTACCTCGCCAAGCAGGAGGCGCGGCGCAAGGCCCGGCTGGGTGTCCAGGAGACCTTGGAGATCACCGAGCTGGAGGTCTTGAAGGAGATCCGGGACGCTCTGGTCGCGCAGCGCGGTGGTGGCACGGTTCCCACCGCTTCACGCAACGGCTTCTGATCTCTCCGGCCGCCTCGGCCGGTCAGACGTGGTGCGGCGGCTTCTCGTCGAGGAAGCGGGCCAGATCGGCCGCGCTTCCGCCGGCGGGCGGCCGCTCGCCCCAGCCGCGGTCGGTGTCGTCCGTGGAC
>NZ_JBSGZP010001099.1:0-1409 GCF_053611065.1 Streptomyces sp. NPDC054840 | reverse complement strand
CGGGCTGTGCCCCGCCGGGGCCGGGGACGGTGCCGCCCCCGCCTCCCGCGGCCTCGGCCGGGGGAGTGCCTGTCCCGGCCTGTCCCGGGTCCTGGGGCGGCGACTGGGCGGGGGACGCGGTACCCGAGGCGCTGCCGCCCGCCGCAGAAGCCGTCGGGTCGGCCGGTGCCGTGACCGGTGCGGACGGGGAGTTCCCCGCCCCGGCCTGCGGCGCGGAGGTGTACGGCAGGTGCTGGATGGCGAGGGTCGTACCGCCCGCGACCACGACGACGGGCACGACGGCGAGCAGGACGCGGGTCCGGCGGCGGCGCTCGGCCCGTTCCGGCCGGACCGTGACCGGCGGAGCGGGGGCCGCCGGAACGGGCGCCTTCCCGGGCCCCGGCCCGGCTTCCGGCTTCTCCCCGGTGAGCGGGATCGTCGGTACGTCGCACTCCTGCACGTTCGCGGCGAAGGCGGCCCGCTCCGTCAGGCGCCCGGTGACGGCCTCCGGCCACAGCGGGCCGGTGAACGGGCCGTGCGCGCAGGCGCGTTCCAGGAGTTCGGCGGCGGTGGGGCGCCCCTCGGGGTCCTTGTCGAGGCAGGCCGCGACGAGCTCGGCGAGGTCCGGCTCCAGCTCCCGCAACGGCTCCAGGTGGGGCTCCTCGTGGACGATGCGGTACAGCACCCCGTGCCCCGACTCGTCGCCGAACGGCGGCTGACCGCAGGCCGCGTACGCGAGTACGGAGCCCAGCGCGAACACATCGGTGGCGCCGCTCAACCGCTTTCGGCCCGAGGCCTGTTCGGGTGCCATGTAGGCGGGCGTACCCACGACCATGCCGGTCCGGGTCAGCTGGCTCTGCTCGGCGGCCCGGGCCACACCGAAGTCGATGAGGGTGAGACCGTCGAGGGTCAGCATGACGTTGGACGGCTTGAGGTCCCGGTGCACCATGTCCAGCGCGTGCACCGCGGCCAGCCCCGCCGCGGCTTCCCGCAGCAGCAGCCACAGCGCCCGCGCGGGCAGCGGGCCGCCGTGCAGCGCGATGGCTTCCCTCAGGGTGAGCCCGGGGATGTAGGCGGTGGCGAACCACGGGGGAGTGGCGGTGCGGTCGCTGTCGAGCAGCGGCGCGGTGGCGTCCGCGGGCAGCCGGGCGAGGTTGTCCAACTCGTGCCCGAAACGGCGCAGGAAGTCCTGGTCCTCGCCGACGACCGAGGACAGCAGTTGCTTGACGGCGACGTACCGACCCTCGCGGACCCCGAGGTAGACGCGCCCCATGCCGCCGGCCCCGAGCCGGCCCGCCAGCGGGATCGACCCGATCCGGCGTGGGTCCCCCGCCTCCAGCGGCTCGGCCCCGCTCCCCGTCAGCTCTGACACGTCAGCCCCGCTCAAATTGGAGAAGTGTCCCGGAATCTAACCCTGATGATCCCGAGAC
>NZ_JBSGZP010001098.1:0-1430 GCF_053611065.1 Streptomyces sp. NPDC054840 | reverse complement strand
GACGAGCACCGCCCCCTCGGGCCGTTCCCCGGGTCGTTTCCCGGCCGCTACCGCTTGTCAGGACCCCCGGGGGGTACCCGGCGCTTCTCCGGCCAGTCGTACACGCGGGCGGCGGACCGCGAGACCCGGTGTTCCGGTGACGCGATCACCGCCCTTGTCCTCGGCGGTCCCGACCGGCCACTGACCCGCTCCGACCAGGTAAAACGGGTGTTCGGGGGCCCACAGCAGGGCCGCCACGGACTCGCCACAGGGGTTCACACCCGGGGACACCGTCCGTACCTCGGACAATGGATTGGACAAGGCTCGTGGGGTCGAACGCATGATGGCTTCACGCGCGCCCGCGTCGTACGTACCAAAAGGAGTCACCGTGAGGGTCGGAATCGTCGGAGCCACCGGACAGGTCGGCGGAGTCATGCGCGGCATCCTCGCCGAGCGGAAGTTCCCGGTGGACGAGCTGCGGCTGTTCGCCTCGGCCCGTTCGGCGGGCTCCACCCTCGAATGGGAGGGCCGGGAGATCACCGTCGAGGACGCCTCCACGGCCGACTACGCGGGCCTGGACATCGTCCTCTTCTCCGCGGGCGGCGCCACCTCCCGGGCGCTGGCCGAGAAGGTCGCCTCCCAGGGCGCCGTCGTGATCGACAACTCCTCCGCCTGGCGCAGCCACCCGGAGGTCCCTCTCGTGGTCTCCGAGGTCAACCCGCACGCGGTCAAGAACCGCCCCAAGGGCATCATCGCGAACCCGAACTGCACCACCATGGCCGCGATGCCGGTGCTGCGCCCGCTGCACGACGAGGCCGGCCTGACCGCGATGGTCGCCACCACCTACCAGGCCGTCTCCGGCTCGGGCCTGGCCGGTGTCGCCGAGCTCAAGGGCCAGGCCTGCGCGGTCTCCGAGACCGCCGACCAGCTGACCTTCGACGGCGACGCGGTGGACTTCCCCGAGCCGGCCGTCTACAAGCGCCCGATCGCCTACAACGTGGTCCCGCTCGCGGGCAACCTGGTCGACGACGGGTCCTACGAGACCGACGAGGAGCAGAAGCTCCGCAACGAGTCCCGCAAGATCCTGGAGATCCCTGGGCTCAAGGTCTCCGGCACCTGCGTACGTGTCCCGGTCTTCGCCGGCCACTCCCTGCAGGTCAACGCCCGCTTCGCGAACCCGATCAGCGTCGAGCGCGCCTACGAGCTGCTGAAGGACGCCCCGGGCGTCGAGCTCTCGGAGATCCCGACCCCCCTCCAGGCGGCGGGCAAGGACGCCTCGTACGTGGGCCGCATCCGCTCCGACGAGACGGTGGAGAACGGACTCGCACTGTTCCTCTCCAACGACAACCTCCGCAAGGGCGCGGCCCTGAACGCGGTGCAGATCGCCGAGCTCGTGGCCGAGGAGCTGCGCGGCTGATCCCGCTCACCCCGCGAGAGGGCGGCACCGTCAC
>NZ_JBSGZP010001097.1:0-1433 GCF_053611065.1 Streptomyces sp. NPDC054840 | reverse complement strand
GACTTCGCCGGCGCCACCTCCTCGGCCTCCTCCAAGCTCGTCCACGGCGGTCTGCGCTACCTGCAGACCGGTGCGGTCAAGCTGGTGGCGGAGAACCACCACGAGCGCCGGGTGCTGGCCAAGGACGTGGCCCCGCACCTGGTCAACCCGCTCACCTTCTACCTGCCGGTCTACAAGGGCGGGCCGGTGGGTGCGGCCAAGCTGGGCGCGGGCGTCTTCGCCTACTCCGCCCTCTCGGCCTTCGGCGACGGCATCGGCAAGGTCATATCCCCGGCCCGTGCCGTCGCCGACAACCCGGGTCTGAAGACGGACAACCTCAAGGCCGTCGCGGTCTACTACGACCACCAGATGAACGACTCCCGCGTCGCCGTCATGACGGTCCGCGCGGCCGTCGAGTCGGGCGCGGTCGTCCTCAACCACGCCGAGGTCACCGGACTGCGCAAGACGCGCGGCCGGGTCACCGGCGCCGAGCTCAAGGACCGTCTCGACGGCACCGAGTTCGGGGTCGACGCGCGCGTCGTGCTCAACGCCACCGGCCCGTGGGTGGACCACCTGCGGCGCATGGAGGACAAGCACTCCATGCCGTCGATCCGCCTGTCCAAGGGCGCGCACATCGTCATGAAGCGCAAGTCGCCGTGGAAGGCCGCCATGGCCACCCCGATCGACAAGTACCGCATCACCTTCGCCCTCCCCTGGGAGGACCAGCTGCTGCTCGGCACCACCGACGAGGTGTACGAGGGCGACCCGGCGGACGTGCGCGCCACCGAGTCCGACATCGCCCAGATCCTGGACGAGGCGGCCTTCTCGGTGAAGGACGCGGACCTGGACCGCTCGCTGATGACGTACGCCTTCGCGGGCCTGCGGGTGCTGCCGGGCGGCCCGGGCGGTGTCGAGAAGGCCAAGCGCGAGACGGTCGTCTCCGAGGGCGCCGGCGGCATGCTGTCGGTGGCCGGCGGCAAGTGGACGACGTACCGTCACATCGGCCGTGTGGTCATGGACAAGCTGGCGAAGCTCCCGGGCAGTCCGCTGACCGAGGACATGGAGCCGGTGAAGTCGCTGGTGCGCCGGATCGCGCTGCCCGGTGTCGCCAACCCCAACGCGGTCGCGCACCGGCTGCTGGTGGACCGGGAGCCGGGCACGCGGATGGATCCGCTGACGGCCCGCCACCTGGCTTCCCACTACGGCTCGCTGGCCTTCGACATCGCGCGCCTCGCGAACGAGGACGCGGCGCTGGCGGAGCGGATCCACCCGGACGGTCCGGAGATCTGGGCGCAGGTCGCCTACGCCCGTGACAACGAGTGGGCCGAGACGGTCGACGACGTGCTGCGCCGCCGTACGACGGTGACGATCCGCGGCCTGGACGACGAGTCCGTGCGGGCCCGGGTCGAGGAGATGCTGGGCCGTAAGGCATAGGTCCTGCGCAGGTGGGGAAG
>NZ_JBSGZP010001096.1:0-1435 GCF_053611065.1 Streptomyces sp. NPDC054840 | reverse complement strand
GGACGAAGCCGGCGACTGCCGCGCAGCACAGCAGGCCGGCCGCGGCGGCGGCCAGGGCCGGGCCGGTGCCCCAGAGGGTCCAGGCCCCGCCGAAGGCCAGCGAGCAGCCGAAGCGGGCCAGCGCCTGGCCGGTGCCGACGAGGGCCATGCCGGTGGCGCGCAGTTCCCCGGGGACGATGGCGGCGACGGCGGCGGGCAGCACGCCGTCGGTGGCGGCGTAGAACATGCCGTGCAGGGCGAGGACGAGGTAGGGCAGGGCGGGCCAGGCGGGGGCCCAGAGCAGCAGCCCGTAGCCGGCCAGCAGGAGGGCGTGCCCGGTGAGGAAGACGGTGCGCCGGCCGATCCGGTCGGCGAGGGCCCCGGCGGGCACGGCGAGCAGCAGGAACACGGCGGCGGTGCCCAGCGGCATGAGCGGGAACCACTGGTCGCCGATGCCGGTGCGGCGTTGCAGGAGCAGGTAGACGAAGGCGTCGCTGACGGTGGTCAGGCCCAGCAGGACGGCGCAGACGGCCAGGTTGCGCAGTCGGGGCAGACGCAGCAGGCCGAGCGCGTCGCGCAGCCGTACGGGGGCCGGCCGCTCCGCGTCGCGGGCGGCGGCCGCGGCTCCGGCAGTGGCTCCGGCTCCGGCTCCGGCTCCGGCTCCGGCTCCGGCAGTGGCAGTGGCTCCGGCCGTGGCACCAGCAGTGGCTCCGGTAGTGGCCGTGGCTCGGACCGAGGCTATGGCTGTGGCCGCGGCTCCGGCAGTGGCCGCGGCTCCGGCCGAGGGCATGGGCCGCCCCGGTTCGCCGCCGGACGGGACGAACAGCATGAGCACCACGACACCGAGTACGGCCACGCAGGCGCTGACACCGAAGACGGCGTCGTAGCCGTCGAGCGTCACGCTCAGGATGAGGAAGGCGGCGAGCGGGCCGAGCAGCGCCCCGGTGGTGTCCATGGCCCGGTGCACACCGAAGGCGCGCCCTTGTAACTCGGGTGGCGTGGAAAGGGAGATCAGAGCATCGCGCGGGGCGGTGCGCAGTCCCTTGCCGGTGCGTTCCAGGGTGAGGATCACGCTGATCGGGCCCAGGCTGTGTGCGAACAACAGGAGCGGTTTGCACAGGGCCGACAGGCCGTAGCCGATGCCGGCGATCAGCTTGTGGTTGCGGATCCGGTCGGCGAGGTGGCCGCCGGTCAGCTGCACGAGGGCGCTGACGCCGTTGTAGACGCCGTCGAGCGCACCGAAGCCGAGGGGGCTCAGGCCCAGCCCGGCGATCAGGTACAGGGGCAGCACAGCGGTGACCATCTCCGAGGAGATGTCGGTGATCATGCTGACCGTGCCCAGGGCGAGGACGGTCGAGGCGACCGCGGGAGCCCGGACGGGCCCCCGGTCCGAAGCGGTCTTCGCGCCCTCGGGCGCGGGCGCGGAGCGGTCCGCGAGGTACATGCTCTGGAGCTC
>NZ_JBSGZP010001095.1:0-1438 GCF_053611065.1 Streptomyces sp. NPDC054840 | reverse complement strand
GCCGTGGCGCCGGCCGCGGCGGCCCCGGCCGCACCGGTGGCCGGCGGGGAGGGCGGGTCGCCCCCGGCGGGCCGGTCGAGCGTCTGGGTTTCGTCGTCGGGCATTCAACCATCATAGAATCATGGGATGATTGGTTGTCCAGTCGGCGGCCGCCCCGGCCGCGCTCTCGAAGTCGTTCCTGAAAGGAACCCATGCCGCTGACCTCGCCCCGGCGCTCCGCACTCGCCGATCAGGTGATCGCCCAGCTGCGGAACCAGATCACTTCCGGCGAGTGGCCGGTCGGCGCCCGCATCCCGACCGAGCCGGAGCTCGTCGAGCTGCTCGGGGTCGCCCGCAACACGGTGCGCGAGGCCGTTCGGGCGCTGGCGCACAACGGCCTCCTCGACATCCGGCAGGGCTCGGGGACGTACGTCATCGCCACCAGCGAGCTGGCCGGCGTGATGCACCGCCGCTTCGCCGGGGCCGAGCCGCGGCACATCGCCGAGCTGCGTTCGACGCTGGAGTCCTCGGCCGCCCGACTGGCGGCGGAGCGGCGCACCGAGCGGGACCTCGTACAGCTGGACGCCCTGCTGGCGCGCCGCGAGGAGGCCTGGGCGGGCGGGGACGCCGAGGTGTTCGTGGCGGCGGACGTGAGTCTGCACATGGCGGTCGTCACCGCCTCGCACAACGACGTCCTGATCGAGCTCTACGCGGACCTCGGCGACCTGGTGGCCGACTGGCTGCGGGCGGACGTGGGCACGGAGCTGCGCCCTTCCGCCCATCTGGACCACGCCCGGCTGATCGAGGCGATCCGGCGGGGCGACGGGGACGCGGCGGCCTCGGAGGCCGCGGGCTACCCCTACGCCTGCCTGGGCAAGAGCGGGGAGGACGCCCCGTTCATGGGCGCCGGTGGCTGACCCAGGCCGAGCGGACCTCTTTCCAGCAGCGGCCGACGAGCTCGGTGCGGCCGGCCGGGCCGACGGCCACGGCGACGCCGTCGCCGTCCACGTCCCACCAGCGGTCGCACTCGACGTGCAGCCGTACGAGGTCGGTCTCCGGGTAGGCGTTGTGGCAGTACGCCGCCACCTGTGAGCCCTGGATCACGGTGTCGCAGTCGGCGCCGAACAGCTCGCCCCCCGCGGGCCGCGCGGGCTGCACGGGAGGTTCGGCGGGGATGTCGGCGAGTTCCACGACTACGGGGGCCACCACCTCGGGTCCGGGTGCGGGCTCCTCCGCCACGGGCTGCGCGGCGGCCCCGGGGACCAGGAGTCCGGTCAGGATCACGGAGGTGACCAGCACGGATACGGCTCGGCTCGGTCTCGCTCCCACTCCTACCCTCCTCCCCACAGGAGCCGGGAAGATCCCGACTTGGTTAGTTTGCAGGCATCTGTTCTGATTTTCGACTCGGGAAGATCCGGTCGGCCGGTGAACATGCGATCGAGCACGCCTCGCGCGGTAG
>NZ_JBSGZP010001094.1:0-1444 GCF_053611065.1 Streptomyces sp. NPDC054840 | reverse complement strand
GGCCGGGAGCGGGGGCGTCACAGTCGTTTATGTAGGCCATCGAGCACCGCCAGGAGAAGGGACCGGTCGTCGGCGGCGAACGAGCCGCCGCCCGGGAACCGGGGCGCCTGCGCCATGACGGCCCCGTGTTCCATCAGATCGGACAGCAGCACCTTCACCACGACGGCGGGCAGCCGCAGCTGCCCGGCCACTTCGGCGACGGTGACGGTCGCGGCGCCCGCGCACATCCGCAGCGCGAGCGTGTGCTCCGCCCCGAGCGGGACGTGCGGCCGCACCCCGGTCGCGGTCACCAGCGAGAGCAGGTCGAGCGTGAAGCCCGGCCTGGTCCGCCCCCCGCTGGCGGTGTACGGGCGCATCAAGCGGCCCGCCGAGTCGTCGAGCCACGGTGTGTCCCGCCCCTTCGCGTACGCCCCCGCCGCGCGGGCCCTCATCGCTCCACGTCGGCGCCGGGCCGCCGCGGTGGGGCCGCGAGGTACGGGCGCACGCTCTTGACCAGCATCGCCATCTCGTAGCCGAGCACCCCGGCATCGGCCTCCCGGTCCGCGAGGACGGCCAGGCAGGTACCGGATCCGGCCGCGGAGACGAAGACGAGCGCGGTGTCGAGCTCGACCACGACCTGCCGTACCTCGGCGCCGTCCGCGAAGCGGGAGCCGGCACTGCGGCCCAGGGAGTACAGCCCGGAGGCGAGGGCGGCCATGTGGTCGGCACTGTCGGCGTCCAGCCCGTGCACGCAGGTCACGAGCCCGTCGGCGGTGAGGAGTACGGCGCTTCGCGTGTACGGCACGCGCTGCACCAGGCCGCTGAGCAGCCAGTCGAGGTCGGAGAGCCGGCTACCGGTCTTCGTCGCCACTTCGCCGCCCATGGGGGTGTGCTCCTTGCTGGTGAGGTGAGGGGTCGGGGTCATACCTGGTTCTCCGACTGGGCGAGGCCGAAACCCCGTTGGAAGGCGGCCATCAGGCCCGGGTCGTGCACCGGCTGCTCGGGGTCCGCTGCCCGCCGGGGGGCGGGGGCCACGCGGAGCTGGGGCGCGAGGTGCTCCTGCGCTCGGCGCCGTGGCAGCCGCGGCCGGTCGCACGCGCCGGTCTCGCCGGGTGCGCCGGGTGCGCCGGTCTCGCCGGGTGCGCCGGGTACGGGATCGGCCGCGGGCGCCGGTTCGGGCTCCGGCGCCGACCAGGCCACCGCCCCGGTCGGCGGAGCCGGGGCGGGCCCGCCCCGGGGATCGGCCGCGGGCGCCGACCAGGCCACCGCCCCGGGTCCGCCCGTCTCTCCCGACCGGGGCGCGGGCAGGGGCGCGGAACGGGGCTGGGGCCCGGGCTCCGGCCGGGGCCGGGGCACGGCGGTGGCCGGGGAGTGGGACCGGGCTGCGGATGCGGGGGCGGACGCCGGGTGCGGCTCGGGACCGTGCGGGGCGGCCCCGGCGCCCCCGGACGCCTGCCATCCCTCG
>NZ_JBSGZP010001093.1:0-1449 GCF_053611065.1 Streptomyces sp. NPDC054840 | reverse complement strand
CCATCAGGCCGAGGCCGACGCCGAGGTTGGCCATGTTCAGGAAGAGGATCCAGAGCACCGGTATCCCCAGGAAGGCGCCCAGGACCAAACAGATCGCGGCCGCCTGGGCATTGTTCGTCCAGACCTGGGCGGCGAAGGAGCCCGCGGGGTGGCTGGAGTAGTACGTCTCGTACTCGCCCCCCGGCTGCGTGAGCGCCTTCAGGTCCTCGGGTGCCGCGATGGCGCCCTGGACCTCCGGGTGCGTGGCTATCCACCAGCCGATGAGCACGCCGAGCGCCGTGGAGAGCAGGGCCGTCGGTATCCACCAGCGGCGACTGCGGTAGACCGCGGCCGGGAAGCCCGCCGTGAAGAAGAGGGCGGCGTCGCGCCAGCCGGCCCGGCGGGTGCCTGTCACCGTGGCGCGGGCACGGGCCACCAGCTGGGTCAGCCGGCCGGTGAGCATCGGGTCCGGGGCGCTGGACTGGATCTGGGAGAGGTGGGTGGAGGTGCGCTGGTAGAGCGCGACGAGTTCGTCGGCCTCGTCGCCGGTGAGCTTGCGGCCGCGGCCCAGGAGCTGCTCCAGGCGATCCCACTCCGCACGGTGTGCGGTCACGAAGACATCGAGATCCATCCGGTTGCCGCTCCCCTGTCCCAGGTCCCCTGGCCATTGCCTATTCCTAGTGTGGTCAGCTTGGCAGACTGGAGGCCGTAGGGGCGGGGGCAGGTCACATGAGAGGTGCTGTGGTGAGCGATCTGGTGACGGGGCACGCTGTCGTCCTGGGGCTCCGGCCCGCGCGGCTGCCGAGCCGCGGGCTGGCGATCCTCCTGGACCTGGCCGTGTACGTCACCGGATATGTGCTCATCTCCGTCGGGCTGACCATGGCCACCGCCTCGCTGGACGAGGCTGCCCGGGCGGCCGTGGCCGTGGCGAGCTTCCTGTTGTTCCTGGTGGGCGTGCCGATCGCGGTGGAGACGCTGTCCCACGGGCGGTCGCTCGGCAAGCTCGCCTGCGGGCTGCGGGTCGTACGGGACGACGGCGGACCGATCCGGTTCCGGCACGCTCTGGTACGCGGTGCCATGGGGATCGTGGAGCTGATCCTGACCTTCGGGTCGATCGCGTGCATCGCCTCGCTGGTGTCGGCGCGGGGACGGCGGCTGGGGGACGTGTTCGCGGGAACCCTGGTCGTCCGGGAGCGGGTGCCGGGGACGCGGGTGATGCCGGTGCCTCCGCCGCCGCCGTGGCTGGCCGGGCGGTTCACCGGGCTGGACCTGTCGGCGGTGCCGGACGGCCTGTGGCTGGCGATACGCCAGTACCTGACGCGGATGAACCAGTTGGATCCGCAGGTCGGTGCGGCCATGGCGGTGCGGCTCGCGGACGATCTGGTGGCGCGTACGGGGGCGCCGCCGCCGGCCGGGGTGCCGGCCGCCGCGTTCCTGATGGCCGTGGTGCACGAGCGGCAGTCCCGGGAC
>NZ_JBSGZP010001092.1:0-1450 GCF_053611065.1 Streptomyces sp. NPDC054840 | reverse complement strand
GTACGACCTGATCTACGACTCGGGCTGCTTCCACCACCTGCCGCCCCACCGCCGCATCAGCTACCTCGCCCTCCTCGATCGGGCCCTGGCGCCCGGCGGTCATCTCGCGCTCACCTGTTTCGCGGCCGGCGCGATGGGATCCGAGATCCCCGACGCGGATCTACCGTGAGGCCGGCCTCCAGGGTGGCCTCGCCTACACCCCGGAGGCCTTGCGGGCGATCTTCAACGACCTGGCCGAGGTCGAGCTGCGCCGGATGCACGACGAGCCCGCCGAGTCCGCGCTGTTCGGCGAGGCCTTCCTCTGGACGGCACTGCTCCGCCGCCCGGCCGGGTCATAGCCCCGGGCTCCCCGGCTCGACGAACGCGGGGCCGCCCGCCGTACGGTGCCGGTGGACGGGTCCCTTACCCCAGCGACTCAGGCGGCCGGCGGCCGAGGGCGTCGCTGCGCCCAGGGCCGGACCTCCTCCAGCTGCGCCGCGACCCGGAGCAGGGTCACCTCGTCGTCCCGGCGGCCCACCAGTTGCACGGCGAGCGGCAGACCGTCCTCTCCGAGGCCTGCCGGGACGGACGCGGCCGGGTGCCCCGTGACGTTCCACAGTGCGGTGTAGGCGACCATCGGGCGTGAGCGCGCCAGCGCCGTCAGCAGGCCGGCACCGTCCAGCGCGCCCACCGGGCGCGGGCGCTCGGCGACGACCGGGGTCAGCAGCAGGTCCATGGTGGTGAACATGCGGTCGGCGCGCTCCGCCAGCCGCTCCCCCGCCCGGATCCCGCGTTCCACGGCCGATGCGGGGACCAGCCGGGCGAGGGCGAGGGTCCGCCGGGTCCGCCTTTCCAGCAGGTCGGGACGCTCGACGGCGTCGGCCTCCGCCCGGACTCCACCACAGAACTGCGCGGCGAACGGGGCCGTCGCGTCGGGGTAGCGGGGGTCGACCTCCCGTACGTCGTGGCCCAGTTCGCGCAGCGCCCGTACGGACTCCAGGACCGCCCCGACATGTTCCGGATGCGGGCGCACCCCGGGCACGGCGGGCTTGACCGAGTAGCCGACGCGCAGCCGGCCGGGCGGGGTCTCCAGGGCCTCCACCCAGCCGGTGGTCGCGGGGCGGGCGCTCCAGCGGTCGGTGGGGGTGGTGCCGGCGAGGACGTCGTAGAGCAGTGCGGCATCACCCACGCTGCGGGTCAGCGGCCCGACGGTGCCCAGCGCGTACCAGAGGTGCGGGTTCGGGGCGGTGGAGACCCGGCCGCGCTGGGGCTTGAGGCCGAACAGCCCGCAGCAGGCTGCCGGGATGCGGATGGATCCGCCGCCGTCGCCGCCGAGTGCCGCTCCGACCAGTCCGGCCGCGACGGCGGCGGCGCTGCCGCCGCTGGAGCCACCGGGGGTCCGGGTGGTGTCCCAGGGGTTGCGGGTGTGACCGTGGGCGGCGGATTCGGTGAAGGGCCACTGGCCGAACTC
>NZ_JBSGZP010001091.1:0-1456 GCF_053611065.1 Streptomyces sp. NPDC054840 | reverse complement strand
GGTGCGCGGGTGAGTGGGTGACGGCGTCTGCGGAGACGCTCGGGGCGGCTTCTTCGAGGTCGGGGGGAGGTGGTTGCGCGGTGCGCAGGATGCGGATGAGGCTTTGGGGTTCGAGGGGGCGTCCGTTGATGGTGGTGAACAGGTGGCCGGTGTCGTCGCAGGCGGTGGCGCGGTGGAGAGCCGTCACGAGCTGATACCCGTGCTGCGCGAGACGGCACTACGCTGGCACACCGGACTCTTCACCCCCTGATTCACACCGCGGGCTGCAGCGGCTTGATCATGGATCGGTACACGGGAGCGCCGTCCCATGGTTGGGTGAGGCCAACCAGCTGGTAGCCCAGGTGCTCGTACCAGGCGGCGGCTGGCGCTTCGGGGCGGACGGTGAGGGTGACCCGCTCTGCGGTGACTCCGTTCAGCAGGGCGGTGTGCAGGGCCCGTCCGACGCCTTGTCCGCGCCGGTCGGCGAGCACGGCGAGTTCCATCACGACGAACGTGCGGTGCCCGTCCTCGCGGATGAACTCCTCGGGCAGGTCGGTGTCCAGGAATCCGGACCACCATCCGGTGGTGGACGCGAGGGGAAGGCCGTAGGCGAACCCGGCGAGCTCGCCGCCGTCGGGGGCCAGGACCAGCCGGAAGCCGGGCGTCTTGTGCTCGCGCTGGTAGCGCTCCAAGAACTCGGCGACGTCACGCGGTCCCTCGTTGTACGGGGGCTCGCCGAACACCGCTTCATAGACCGGGGCGAGGTCATCCAGCTCCCGCCCAGCGGCGACGGTGTCGGTGACGGTGACGGTGGTGTATTCCACGGGGGCTCCTCATCGGGTGGGGCGGACACGATCCACTTCGCGGCGGGCCACGGCCAGCGATTCCCGCGCCCGTCCCGAAGACACCTCGGTGAGCAGGGCCTCGCCCTGCTCGAGGTGGTGCGCCGCCTCGTCGGCGTCGCCCGACCGGGCGAGCGCTCCGGCGAGCCCCGCCCGCTGCAAGGCCTCGTTGCGGGCGTAGGTCGCTTCCTGCCGTTCGAGGGAGCGGCGCAACCACGACACGGCGGCCCGGTGATGCCCGGCTGCCGTGAACAGCTCGGCCTGTGCCGAGGCGAGTTCGGCCGGACCGTGGAACAGCGTCCACTCCGGTGCCGGCCGGGACCCGCGGTCCTTCTCGTACAGGCGGGCCGCGTTCGCCAGCGTGGTGCGGGCCGACGCTGAGTCGCCGAGCATGGCCAGCGCCCGTGCTTCCCGGGTGGCGAGGATGGACAGCAGCGACGGCGGCGCCCACGGCGCGGCGAGTTCGGCGGTCCGACGGGCGTGGTCCAGCGCGGGCTGGGGCTGCTTCTCCCGCAGTTCCAGCAGGGCCATGGACGCGAGCACTAGGGCGCGTATTTTGTTGTGATCAATCTGCGGGAATCGCCCTCACGGCGGGTTCTGATCCGGTAGATCGTTCTGTGTGACGCGAGTGCAAC
>NZ_JBSGZP010001090.1:0-1460 GCF_053611065.1 Streptomyces sp. NPDC054840 | reverse complement strand
TCCGACCTCGGCGTGATGTGCGCCGGCGGCGCGGTGACCACGATCTACCCCAGCACCAACGCGGACGAGTCGGCGTTCATCCTCGCGGACTCCGACAGCCGGGTGCTCATCGCCGAGGACGCGGCGCAGCTGGCGAAGGCGCGTGAGCGCCGCGCCGACCTGCCGCATCTCGCCCACGTCGTGGTGCTGGAAGCCGCCGACGCGGTGGCCGCCGAGGACGATCCCGAGGGCTGGGTGCTCTCCCTCGCGGAGCTGGAGGCACGCGGCAAGGAGTACCTCGCCAAGCATCCCGAGGCGGTCGACGAGCGGATCGCGGGAATCACCTCCGACCAGCTCGCCACCCTCATCTACACCTCCGGCACCACCGGCCGCCCCAAGGGCGTGCGGCTCCTGCACGACAACTGGTCCTACCTGGCCAAGGCCATGGTCGCCACCGGGCTGATCGGCAAGGACGACGTCCAGTACCTGTGGCTGCCGCTGGCGCACGTCTTCGGCAAGGTGCTGACCTCGGGGCAGATCGAGGCCGGACACGTGACCGCCGTCGACGGCCGGATCGACAAGATCATCGAGAACCTGCCGATCGTGCAGCCGACGTACATGGCCGCGGTCCCGCGCATCTTCGAGAAGGTCTACAACGGCGTGGCCGCCAAGGCCCGCGCCGCCGGCGGAGCCAAGTACAAGATCTTCCAGTGGTCGGTCGGCGTCGCCCGTGAGTACGCCAAGGTCACGCAGGACAACTTCCGCCGGACCGGCCAGGCGACCGCACCCTTCGGACTCACCACCAAGCACAAGATCGCCGACGCGCTCGTCTACTCCAAGCTCCGCGAGGCCTTCGGCGGGAAGCTGCGGGCCGCCGTCTCCGGCGCCTCCGCCCTGGCACCCGAGATCGGCTTCTTCTTCTCCGGCGCGGGCGTCCACATCCTGGAGGGCTACGGCCTGACCGAGTCCAGCGCGGCCTCCTTCGTCAACCCGGGCGAGGCCTACCGCACCGGCACGGTCGGCAAGCCGCTCCCCGGCACCGAGGTCCGGATCGCCGACGACGGCGAGGTCCTGCTGCGCGGCCCCGGCATCATGCAGGGCTACCACCGGCAGCCGGACAAGACCGCCGAGGTCCTGGAGTCCGACGGCTGGCTGCACACGGGCGACATCGGCGAGCTGTCCGCCGACGGCTACCTGCGCATCACCGACCGCAAGAAGGACCTGATCAAGACCTCGGGCGGAAAGTACGTCGCCCCGGCGGAGATCGAGGGCCAGTTCAAGGCGATCTGCCCGTACGTGTCGACGATCGTCGTGCACGGCGCCGACCGTAACTTCTGCTCCGCGCTGATCGCCCTCGACGAGCCGTCCATCCTCACCTGGGCGGCCGAGAACGGGCTGGAGGGCAAGACGTACGGACAGGTCCTGGCGGCTCCGGAGACCAACCGCCTGATCGAGACGTACGTACAGACCCTGAACGAGGG
>NZ_JBSGZP010001089.1:0-1466 GCF_053611065.1 Streptomyces sp. NPDC054840 | reverse complement strand
GTGTTCCCGGTGCGGCGCCGTCGTGTTCCAGTGGGGCAGCGCCTGGTGTCAGCGCCTCATGTCAGAGCCGTGGTGTCAGCGCCTGGTGTCAGCGTCACTACGGGGACGGCGCCGGCTTCGGGGTCGGCTCCGGCTTCGCCGCCTTGGGGAGTTCCGGCTCCACCCACGGAGCGGTCGGCCGGATGTTCTCCGGGCCCCCGGGCGCCGGCTGCGCGATCGACGCCAGGGCCTCCTTGGCCACCGGTCCGCGCAGCGGCGAGAAGTGCGGGTTCGTCCGCATGGCCTCCTGGAAGTGGCGGCGGGCCGCCTCCTCGTCACCGAGGCCGCGTTCGATCATCGCCCGGTGGAAGGCGAAGTCGGCGCTGCGCAGCCCCGGCTCCGTGGCCTTCTTCGCGTACTCCAGCGCCGCCGCGTCCTCGCCGGTCTGGTGCAGCGCCCACCCCAGCGCGTCCGCGACCTGCACGCTCTTGTGCCGCGACCACTGCTGCGACAGGCGCCGCACCGCCGCCTCCGCATCGCCGTGGTCCGCCTCGTACAGGCCCAGGAGCACGGCGTCGTCGACCCCGTTAGCGCTGTTGCGGGCCACCATCGTGGTCAGTGCGTCGTACTGGGTGCGCGCCTCCTGGGGCCGTCCGAGCGAATCCAGCAGTTCGCCCAGCTCCCGCGCCAGCTGCGGCACCGCGGACCGGCCCAGCGCCGTCCGGTAGTCCCGGACCGCCTCCCCGCCGCGGCCCAGCGCGGCCAGCGCGCGGGCCCGGCCGCCGAGCGCCTCCGCCTGCGCCGGATCCGTCCGCAGCGCGCCCTCGTACTGTCGCAGCGCCTCGGCCGCGTCGCCCCGCTCCCACGCCAGCTCCCCGAGCCGGAACAGCGCGTACGCCTTCTCCGCCGGGGCCTTCGCCGCGCCCGCCGCCTGTTCCATCGCCATCACCGCGTCCTCGCGCCAGCCGCGGTCCCGGTAGACCTGGGAGGCCCTGACATACGCGGCCAGGCCCGGCCGCATGTCCAGCAGCAGCTCCATCGCCTTCTGCGCGCCCTTGTAGTCGCCGAGCCCGGTGTACGCGTCCACCAGCACCGGGTACGCCGTCCACCGCTTGGGAGCCTGCGCCCGTACGAGCTCCCCCCACTTGCGGGCCGTCCCGAAGTCCCGCCGGGCATTGGCCAGCGCGCCCATCCCCGTCATCGCCTCGAAGTTGCCCTTCTCGGCCGGCCGGACCTCCAGCGACCGCTTCAGCGCCTTCTCCGCCTTCGGGTACCAGGCGGATTCCGCCGTCCGCCGTGCCTGTTCGAGGTACGCGGAGCCCAGCACGGCCCACGAGGCGTCATCGTCCGGGTGAGCCGCGAGCCACTTCTCCCGGTCCGCCACCAGCGCCGTCAGGTCCACCGCCGCCGCGGGCGCGCCCATGCCCACCGCGGCGGCGGCACGCTCGCCCGGCTCCGGCGGACGGGCGTCGTCATCGGTCCTGGCA
>NZ_JBSGZP010001088.1:0-1477 GCF_053611065.1 Streptomyces sp. NPDC054840 | reverse complement strand
AAGGCGGCGCACGCCGAGGTCGCCGAGGAGTTACGGGCAGGCTTCGACCGTGTGCTCGCCGACACCGCTTTCATCGGCGGCGCGGAGGTCCGCGCGTTCGAGCGTGAGTACGCCGACTTCGCGGGGGTCCGGCACTGCGTGGGTGTCGCCAACGGCACCGACGCCCTCGAACTCGCCCTGCGGGCGAGCGGGGTGGGCGTCGGCGACGAGGTGGTGCTGCCCGCGAACACCTTCATCGCCACCGCGGGCGCCGTCGCCCGGATCGGTGCCCGGCCGGTGCTGGTCGACTGCCTGCCCGACACCCTGCTGATCGATCCGCGGGCCGCTCTGGAGGCCGTCGGCAGGGCCACCCGCGCGATCGTCCCCGTCCACCTCTACGGGCAGTGCGCGGACACCGCGGCGCTGGCGGCGGGGGTGCCGTCGCACGTGAGGATCGTCGAGGACGCCGCGCAGAGCCAGGGCGCGACGCGGGGCGGCCGCTCCCCCGGCAGCGGCGGCATCGCCGCGACCAGCTTCTACCCGGGCAAGAACCTGGGCGCGTACGGCGACGCGGGCGCCGTGGTGACCGACGACGAGGCGAGCGCCGACCTGGTCAGGGCCCTGGCGAACCACGGCGGCATCGCCAAGTACCACCACGACGTGGCCGGGTTCAACAGCAGGCTGGACGGTCTGCAGGCCGTGGTGCTGCGGGCGAAGCTGGCCCGGCTGGCCGAGGGGAACGCGGCCCGCCGGGCCGCCGCCGCCCGATACGACGAGCTGCTGGCCGGCCTCGCCGCCGGCGGGCGGGTCACCCTGCCGGTCACGGCCGACGGCAATGTCCACGTGTGGCACCTGTACGTCGTCCGGGTGGCCGGAGCGGACCGCGACGCCGTCGTCGGCAAGCTCAACGCGGAGGGCATCGGCGCGGGTGTGCACTACCCGGCGCCCGTCCACCTGACCCCGGCCTTCGGTCATCTCGGCCACAGCCGCGGCGACTTCCCGCACGCCGAACAGGCGGCGGACCGGATGCTCTCGCTCCCCCTCTTCCCGCAGATCACCGCTGCCCAGCAGCAGCGGGTCGTGGAAACGCTCCGCAACGCCCTGCGCTGACCCCGCTCACGCAAACAATGAGGTCCAGATGAACAGACGGACAAGGTTGCTCCGTTACGGTCTCTTCACCGTGATCGCGGCCTTGACGGCCACGGTCCTGCCGCCGGCGGCGGTGGCCGGTGCGGTCGATCCCTGCGGTCCCGCCACGAACGCGATCGTGTGCGAGAACTCCAAGCCCGGCACACCGATGGAGGACTGGTTCGCACCCAGCGCGTACGGCGACATCAAGGGTTTCCCGGCCCAGACGAGCGTCCAGGCCGGCGAAACCGTGCAGTTCAAGATCCAGTCGCCGACGGCGTACAAGGTCTCGGTCCACCGCCTCGGCCACTACGGCGGCAGCGGGGCGCGCCTGATGTCGACCGCGGCCCAGGCGGCCCAGACGTATCCC
>NZ_JBSGZP010001087.1:0-1494 GCF_053611065.1 Streptomyces sp. NPDC054840 | reverse complement strand
ACCAGCGTGCCCCGCGCCCTGAGGCGCAGCAGGTCCCGTCCGCCGAAGGCGTCGGCCGTAAGACGGCACCGCCGAAGGAGTGGCGAGGCAGCCGTCGCGGGCCGGCTGCCCGGCGGCGAGGGCTTCCGCCTGGTCGAGTTCGCCGACGACTTCGACCCCATGCTCCAGCTCGTCTCGGGCGTCTTCGCGCGCAAGGGCGAGGGGGACGAATACGACGCCTCGCACCCCCTGAACGTGCTGTGGGAGGCGTTCCGCGAAGAGGCGGCCTCCGGCTGGCCGCTCCCGCTGTGACCATCCCGTCCGCCAAAAAGGGCACTTTTGATGCTGCCGGTCTCGATCAACCTCAACAAGCGACTCGGCGCGGACGAACCGGATGGCGCCCGGGATCGGTTCGCCCCTTGGCGCAGCGGGTCGAGCTGGGCTGGCTCACCGTCCTACAGGTTCACCTCGACGCGTACACCAGCGCGGCGCGTGCCGCTCAGCTCGGCGAGCTCGCGGCACTGGCCGCGGCCGAGGACGGGCGGCCCCTGCTGATCTGCGGGGTCTTCGACCTCGCGCCACGGCCGCAGGGCGGGCTGTACGACGGGGAGGTCAGCGGGTTCACCGCGGACACCGAGCGCCAGGCACTCCAGCACACTTCAGAGCGCGCGACTCGTCGACACCACCAGCCCGGACGGGGAAGCGGAGTTCACGTTCGAGCGGCTCTTCACCGGCAGGCTCAGCCGCTTCCGCTCCGACCTCGCCCTGCTGAGCGATCACCTGGCCACAGGTATCCCGGTCGCAGCCCGACACGAAGTCCGTACAGGCCTGGAGGCCTTCACCGACCACTCCGCGCTCATGCTCGACCTGCCGCTCACCCGGAAAGCCGCGGAGCCGGACGACGGTCCTGTTCGCGATCAGCGACCTCACCGGCAAGCAGCCGGCCGTCGCGGGCTCCCGCCCGTACCCACCGCACAAGACCGCGATGAGCCGCCAAGGAGCCTCACCGGCCGCTCGGGCTCACCGGGCACCTGACGGGCCCGCTCGGCGTCCGCACGGCCCTCGACCACGGGTGCGGCCGCGGGACCGACGTCGTCCACTACCGGACCGCCAGCAGGGAGGCGGACGGGTACGACCCGCACGAAACGTCAGCCAGCACTGGCACCACTCGCGCGCCTTGGCCAGGTCGGTGGTCATCGGGCACAGGGCCCACGGGGCCCTCAGGCCGTGCCCGGTGAACAGGTCCTCGAGACGTGCGCGGCGCTCCCGGTACGGGCGTGCGAGGAGCTCCACCCCGTCCAGCTGCAACACGTCGAACGCCACGAAGTAGGCCGGCCACCTTGCCACCCGGCCCGGGCCGCTGCGGCCCCGGGCCGCCGCCCGGCGCTGCAACCCCTCGTACGAGCGCCGTCCCGCGTCGGGGGCCCAGACCAGGTGTTCGGCAGCGAGGAGCAGGCCGTGGGGCACCTGGCGGTCGGGGGCGGTCGTCAAGTCCGAGAAGGGGTCCTGGACCAG
>NZ_JBSGZP010001086.1:0-1495 GCF_053611065.1 Streptomyces sp. NPDC054840 | reverse complement strand
CCCCGCGCTCAGTCCGCGGGCGGTCGAGGAAATGCTCCGCTTCGAGGGCTCGGTGGAGACGTCGACCTTCCGGTACGCGGCGCAGGACGCAGAGATCCGGGGCACGCTCATCCCCAAGGGCTCCCTCGTGCAGATCGCGATCTCCGCGGCCAACCGGGACCCCGAGAAGTTCGACCTCCCCGACGAGCTGGACGTGACCCGTGAGGGACTCCAGGGCACGCACCTGGGCTTCGGGCACGGAACCCACTACTGCCTGGGGGCGCCGCTGGCGCGGCTCGAACTGGAGATCGCGCTCGCCACCCTCCTGCGGGAGTTCCCGGACATGGAGCTCGCCGACCCGCGGGAGACCGGGAAGGCGTGGCTCAAGGGGCCGGTGCCGGCGTTCCGGGGCCTCGAACACCTCCGGCTCGTCCTGGAACCGGACACGGACCCGGACCCGGGCCGGCCCGACGCGGACCCGGGCGAGGCGTCCCTGGCCTCCGTGGCCTCCGGAAGGTAACCCAGACCCGATGGACGGTGGATCGGCATGACGGATTCCATGAGTACCTCCGCACTGCGCCTCCTGGGGACGCCGGCGGACGAACTGCGCATCGCCGCGGTGGGCAGCAGCGAGGTCATCCGGGTCGCGGGGGCTCCCTCCGCGCCGGGGACGGACGCGGAGGGAGCGGTCCATCCGAAGATCGACATGCATCATCACTTCTGCGCGCCGCAGTGGCGCGACTGGGCCGCGCACCACGAACTGATCAACCCGGACCGGCTGCCCCCGTGGACCCGGCTCGACACCGAGGCGGCGATCCGCTTCATGGACGACGCGGGCATCACGACCGCCGTCCTCAAGCCGATGCTGCCGGCGCGCTACCGGTCGTCGGCGCAGCTGCGCGAAGCCATCAACATCACCCTGCAGTCGATGATCGAGGTGGCGCAGTCGCATCCGGGACGGTTCTCGTTCCACGTGCCGCTCTTCCTGGACGACGCCGATGCCTCGTCCTGGGCCGTACGCCGCGGGCTCGGGCAGCTCGGGGCCGTCGGGGTGAACGTGACGGCCAACTACGGGGGCGTCTACCTCGGCGATCCCGCCTACGACCGGCTGTTCCACGAGTTGAACGAGTACTCCGCCGTGGTGGACACCCACCCCCACAACCTTCCGGACGGCCCGCCCGGCCCGCCCGGTGCGTCAGGCCCGCCCGCCGGGTCGACGGTTCCGGGGATCCCGAACTTCATGTGCGACTTCCTGCTGGACACCACGAGGGCCGCCGTGAACATGATCAGCAGGAGGACGCTGGACCGCTTCCCGGACATCTCCGTCGTCCTGCCGCACGCCGGAGGCTTCCTGCCGTACATCGCGACGCGCCTTCAGGCCCTCGGGCGGTTCTGCGACCCGAGGGTCGTACCCGCGGGCGTTCTCTAGCTGCTGAGCCGCTTATACTAAGACACGGAAGGCCCCTTCGCGCCCGCCGCGACCCTGCTCGAACACGTCCCGGCCGACCACATCCTC
>NZ_JBSGZP010001085.1:0-1498 GCF_053611065.1 Streptomyces sp. NPDC054840 | reverse complement strand
CACTATATCAACACAACCCTTATGCACAGCTGGGCTTTATCAGTCCCACTGGTGGGGTTGTGCCGGGCGGTGTTTTTGCTTTTTAACACCAGGAGGGGGGGCCCCCGCCCGGCCCCCCCGGCAAGGTACCGTCGGATATGAGGCACCAGGAGCGCTGAACCAGGCGTCTCCCAGGCGAAGGGGAAGCACCTCGTGGCACGCATCGGTGACGGCGGCGATCTGCTCAAGTGCTCGTTCTGCGGAAAGAGCCAGAAGCAGGTGAAGAAGCTCATCGCAGGACCCGGTGTTTACATCTGCGACGAGTGCATCGACCTCTGCAACGAGATCATCGAAGAGGAGCTCGCGGAGACCTCCGAGGTCCGGTGGGAGGAACTCCCCAAGCCCCGTGAGATCTACGAGTTCCTGGAGAGCTACGTCGTCGGCCAGGAGCCGGCGAAGAAGGCGCTCTCGGTAGCGGTCTACAACCACTACAAGCGGGTGCAGGCCGGCGAGAACGGCGGCGCGCAGGGCCGCGACGACGCGATCGAGCTCGCCAAGTCCAACATCCTGCTGCTGGGCCCCACGGGCTCGGGCAAGACGCTGCTGGCGCAGACCCTCGCCCGCATGCTGAACGTCCCCTTCGCCATCGCCGACGCGACGGCGCTGACGGAGGCCGGGTATGTCGGCGAGGACGTCGAGAACATCCTGCTGAAGCTGATCCAGGCGGCCGACTACGACGTCAAGAAGGCCGAGACCGGGATCATCTACATCGACGAGATCGACAAGGTGGCCCGCAAGAGCGAGAACCCGTCGATCACGCGCGACGTGAGCGGTGAGGGCGTACAGCAGGCCCTCCTGAAGATCCTGGAAGGCACGACGGCCTCCGTACCGCCGCAGGGCGGCCGGAAGCATCCGCACCAGGAGTTCATCCAGATCGACACGACGAACGTGCTCTTCATCGTGGGCGGCGCCTTCGCCGGCCTGGAGAAGATCATCGAGTCGCGCGCGGGTGCCAAGGGCATCGGCTTCGGGGCCACGATCCGCTCGAAGCGCGAGATCGAGGCCAGCGACCAGTTCCAGGAGGTCATGCCGGAGGACCTGGTGAAGTTCGGGATGATCCCCGAGTTCATCGGCCGCCTCCCCGTGCTGACCTCCGTGCACAACCTGGACCGCGAGGCCCTGCTCCAGATCCTGATCGAGCCGCGCAACGCGCTGGTGAAGCAGTACCAGCGGCTGTTCGAACTCGACGGTGTGGAGCTGGACTTCGAGCGCGAGGCGCTGGAGGCCATCGCGGACCAGGCGATCCTCCGCCAGACGGGCGCGCGCGGCCTGCGCGCCATCATGGAAGAGGTCCTGATGTCGGTGATGTACGAGGTCCCGTCCCGCAAGGACGTGGCCCGCGTGGTCATCACCTCGGACGTGGTCCGCTCCAACGTCAACCCGACGCTGGTCCCCCGGATCGTCCCGAAGGACCAGGGCCCGCACGAGAAGTCGGCGTAGCCGCACAGCTGTACGCAGA
>NZ_JBSGZP010001084.1:0-1503 GCF_053611065.1 Streptomyces sp. NPDC054840 | reverse complement strand
TGCGGAAGGCGGCCGCGTGGGCGGGGGCGGGCGCGGGTGCGGGTGCGGGTACCGGCGCGGGTGCGGATGGGGATGGGGATGCGGGTGCGGGTGCGGAATCCGCAGATCCGCGGAGCGCACCGCCCGCGCCCGGCGGGTCCGCCGCGGACGGTCCGCCGGGGGTCGCCTCGCCGCGGTTCTTCGCCGCGCTCGCCTGGCTCGACTCCCTCGACGTCGACGTCACCCGTATGACGGCCTCGGATCACCCGTCCGGCCCGTCGGGTCCGAACGGCCTGCCGGGTGCGTCGGGACCGTCCGGTGCCTCCCGGCCGTCCGGGCCTTCCTGAGCCGCCGAAATCAATTGCACGAGACGTATCGTCTCGCTTATCGTCCGATCATGCCCACAGCGAAGCCCGCCCACATCGCCATGTTCTCCATCGCCGCCCACGGGCACGTGAACCCGAGCATCGAGGTGATCCGCGAACTCGTGGCCCGGGGCCACCGCGTCAGCTACGCCATCCCCGCCTCCTTCGCCGAGAAGGTCGCGGAGACCGGCGCGACGCCCGTGATCTACGGCTCGACCCTCCCCACCGACGACGAACCCGAGGCCTGGGGCACCGAACTCATCGAGAACCTGGAGCCGTTCCTCAACGACGCCGTCCAGGCGCTCCCGCAGCTCGCCACCGCCTTCGAGGGCGACGAGCCCGACCTCGTCCTCCACGACATCACCTCCTACCCCGCGCCCGTGCTCGCCCACCGCTGGGGGGTCCCCGCCGTCTCCCTCTCTCCGAACCTCGTCGCATGGGAGGGGTACGAGCAGGAGGTGGCCGAGCCGCTGTTCGCCGAGCTGAAGGCCTCCGGGCGCGGACAGGCTTACTACGCCGCCTTTGCCGCCTGGCTCACCGAGAACGGCCTCCCCGACGACGTCGACCGCTTCCAGGGCCGCCCGCGGCGCAGCATCGTCCTCATCCCCCGGGCGCTCCAGCCGCACGCCGACCGCGTCGACGGGTCCGTGCACACCTTCGTCGGCGCCTGCCAGGGGGATCGCAGCACGGCCCAGGGGACGTGGCGGCGGCCCGCGTCCGCCGAGGGAAAGAAGGTCGTACTCGTCTCCCTCGGCTCCACCTTCACCCGCCAGCCGGCCTTCTACCGCGCCTGCATCGAGGCCTTCGCGGACCTGCCCGACTGGCATCTCGTCCTCCAGATCGGCAGGTTCACCGACGACGCCGACCTGGGCCCGGTCCCCGCCGGTGTGGAGGTCCACCGCTGGGTCCCCCAGCTGGACATCCTGCGCCAGGCCGACGCCTTCATCACCCACGCGGGCGCCGGCGGCAGCCAGGAGGGGCTCGCCACCGCCACCCCGATGGTCGCCGTCCCGCAGGCCGTCGACCAGTTCGGCAACGCCGACATGCTCGTCTCCCTCGGCGTGGCCCGTCACGTCCCCATGGCGGACGCCGACGCCGCCACCCTGCGCGAGGCGGTCCTCGCGCTGGTCGCCGACCCCGAGGTCGCCGCCCGCGCGGA
>NZ_JBSGZP010001083.1:0-1509 GCF_053611065.1 Streptomyces sp. NPDC054840 | reverse complement strand
CCCCGGCAGCACTCTCTGTGCTGCCGGGGCGGTTCGTTTACCGCCACAAGCGGCAAATACCTGTCACAAGCGGTCAAAAACGCGAAGCGGAAACTCGGGAGGACAACAGTGGGACGACTCTTCGGGACGGACGGTGTACGCGGCGTTGCCAACGCGGATCTGACGGCGGAGCTCGCGCTCGGCCTCTCCGTGGCGGCTGCCCACGTACTGGCCGAAGCGGGCACCTTCGAGGGCCACCGGGCGACCGCGGTGGTCGGCCGGGATCCCCGTGCCTCCGGCGAATTCCTGGAGGCCGCGGTCGTGGCGGGCCTCGCGAGCGCGGGCGTGGACGTCCTGCGCGTCGGTGTGCTGCCCACCCCGGCGGTGGCGTATCTCACCGGTGCGCTGGGCGCCGACCTCGGCGTGATGCTCTCCGCCAGCCACAACGCCATGCCCGACAACGGCATCAAGTTCTTCGCCCGCGGCGGCCACAAGCTCGCCGACGAGCTGGAGGACCGCATCGAGTCGACCTATGAGCAGCACCGCACCGGTGCGCCCTGGGACCGGCCCACCGGCTCCGGCGTCGGCCGCGTGTCCGACTACACCGAGGGCTTCGACCGGTACGTCGCGCACCTCATCGGGGTCCTCCCGAACCGCCTCGAAGGCCTGAAGGTCGTCCTGGACGAGGCCCACGGCGCGGCCGCGTACGTCTCACCCGAGGCCTTCACCCGGGCCGGCGCGGAGATCGTCACGATCGGTGCCGAGCCCAACGGCCTCAACATCAACGACGGCTGCGGCTCCACCCACCTCGGCCTGCTCAAGGCGGCCGTGATCGAGCACGGCGCCGACTTCGGCATCGCGCACGACGGTGACGCCGACCGCTGCCTGGCCGTGGACGGCTCCGGCGAGGAGATCGACGGCGACCAGATCCTCGCCGTGCTGGCCCTCGCCATGCGCGAGGCCGGGCAGCTGCGGGAGAACACCGTGGTCGGCACCGTGATGTCGAACCTGGGCTTCAAGATGGCCATGGAGGCCGAGGGCATCCAGGTCGTGCAGACCGGCGTCGGCGACCGCTACGTGCTGGAGTCGATGAAGCAGAACGGCTACGCGCTCGGCGGCGAGCAGTCCGGCCACGTGATCATCCTCGACCACGCGACGACCGGCGACGGCACGCTGACCGGCCTGCTGCTGGCGGCGCGCGTCGCGGCCACCGGCAAGTCCCTCGCCGAGCTGGCGGGCGTCATGCAGCGACTGCCGCAGGTGCTCGTCAACGTTCCCGACGTGGACAAGTCCCGCGTCACCACCTCCGCCGAGCTGGCGGCGGCGGTCGCCGACGCCGAGCGCGAGCTGGGCACCACCGGGCGGGTGCTGCTGCGTTCCTCCGGCACGGAGCCGCTCGTACGGGTGATGGTCGAGGCCGCGGACATCGAGCAGGCCCGCTCGGTCGCCGGCCGCCTCGCGGACGTCGTGAAGTCCGCGCTGGGCTAGGTCGTCTCTTTCGGATCTTGCCGGGCCCGCGTTGCCCGGCAC
>NZ_JBSGZP010001082.1:0-1510 GCF_053611065.1 Streptomyces sp. NPDC054840 | reverse complement strand
TGCGCGGACACAACGAAGAGGCCCTCCGCGATGAACGCGGAGGGCCTCTTGCGTGCGTACCCCCGACCGGATTCGAACCGGCGCTACCGCCTTGAGAGGGCGGCGTGCTAGGCCGCTACACAACGGGGGCTTGCAGATACTGCGCTGGGCTACCAGGACTCGAACCTAGAACAAAGGAACCAGAAACCTTCGTGTTGCCAATTACACCATAGCCCAAGGGTGGTCTAGACCAGACCACAGTACCCCCGACCGGATTCGAACCGGCGCTACCGCCTTGAGAGGGCGGCGTGCTAGGCCGCTACACAACGGGGGCCCTAGCGATCCTGCATCAAAACATCCGGGTGCGACCCTGGAGATCTCGCGGGAAGGATCTGTACCCCCGACCGGATTCGAACCGGCGCTACCGCCTTGAGAGGGCGGCGTGCTAGGCCGCTACACAACGGGGGCAAAGCACTGCGTTGCTACTGCACTGCGCTGGGGTACCAGGACTCGAACCTAGAATAAGGGAACCAGAAACCCTCGTGTTGCCAATTACACTATACCCCACCAAAAGTCAACCCCCTGGGGGATTTTCTTTCGAGTGGCGCCCCCGTCCGGCCTTTCGGCCCGCTCCGGCGGCGCAGAAAGAACATTACCGGATGCCTGACCGTGCTCCAAAACGGGTATCTGCTGCCAGCAGCTCCGGGAGCTGGTCAAGGCCCTCGATCCGGTGTGCCCCATCGGGCCCCGGCCCCCGGCCGCCCTCCCGGTCGAGCCAGAAGGACAGCAGGCCGGCGTCACGGGCCCCGCGGGCGTCGATCTCGGGCTGGTCCCCCACGTACGCCACTTCGCCCGGCGGCAGGCCGAGCGCCTCGCACGCGGCCAGGAAGGCGCCCGCCTCGGGCTTGCTCACCCCGAGCTCGACGGCGCAGACCAGCACCTCGAAGCGGTCGCGCAGCCCGAGGTCGCGCAGCTTCGGGTCCTGATTGACGAGGGAGGAGTTGGAGAGCACCCCGTGCCGGTAGCCGGCGGCGAGGGTGTCGAGTACGGGCACCACGTCGGGGAAGACCTTCCACTCGGCCTTGTAGTGCTCGACGTACTGGTCGAACCAGGCGTCGGCCTCGCCGTCGGTCATGGCGGGCTGCTCCAGGAACTCCCGCACCCGGTCCCGGCGCTGCCCCTGGAAGCTCCCCGCACCGGCTGCGAAGCTCGCCCAGTGCCGGTCGGTGATCCGCCGCCACAGCGCGAGCGCCTCGACGGGCGTCCCGTACCGCGCGGCGATGCCCTCGGCCTCCAGCTGCCGCGAGAGCCCGACGGCGTCGGCCCCGGTGTAGTCGAACAGGGTGTCGTCGATGTCCCACAGCACGGCACGGATCGGCATGCGGCCGAGCCTACGCCGGGCTCTTGTCCTGCGGGGGCACGACGAAGAAGTCCGTCAGGAAACAGGTGACCTGCCCTCGGCGTCCCGTCCGACCCGAGCACCTCCGTGTCGGACGGCCTTCCGGAACGCGGGGCGGGGACGCCGCAGGGG
>NZ_JBSGZP010001081.1:0-1514 GCF_053611065.1 Streptomyces sp. NPDC054840 | reverse complement strand
GCTGGGAGGCGAGGCTGGTGAGGGCGAAGTTCACCACGATGTAGATCAGGGCGATCACGAAGAGGGTCGCGATGGTGTTGCTGTAGTTGGCCGAGATCTGCCGGTTCATGGAGAGCAGTTCCGCGAAACCGAGCAGGGCGCCACCGAGCGCGGTGTCCTTGAGGATCACCACGAGCTGGCTGACCAGGGCCGGCAGCATCGCCGTGACGGCCTGCGGGATCAGCACGTAGGTCATGGTCTGACCCTTGCGCATGCCGATCGCCTTGGCCGCGTCGGTCTGGCCGCGGGGCAGGGAGAGCACGCCGGCCCGGACGATCTCGGCGATGACGGCCGAGTTGTAGAGGACCAGACCCGTGACCACGGCCCAGAACGGCCGGGTGTCGGAGGGGACGTCCATGAACTGCGGCGAGTACAGCGCCGAGCTGAACAGCATCAGCATCAGGACCGGGATGGCACGGAAGAACTCCACCCACGTACCGACCGGCCCGCGCACCCAGGCGTGGTCGGACAGTCGGCCGATGCCCAGCACCGCTCCCAGCGGGAGGGCGATCACCATGGACAGCGCCCCGGCCTTGAGGGTCTCCAGGAGACCCGGGATCAGGTACGTCGTCCAGACCCTGCTGTCGGTGACGAAGGGCGTCCACTTGTCGGCGTCGAGCTGGCCCTTCTCCGCCATGAGGGACAGCGCCCACCACATGACGAGACCGAACAGGACGACGAAGATCCCGCTGTAGATCCAGTTGCGTGCCTTGGCCCTGGGGCCGGGGGTGTCGTACAGCACGGAGGTCATCGCTTCACCGCCACTCGCTTGGCGACCCAGCCCAGCAGAAGACCGGTGGGCAGGGTCAGCAGGACGAAACCGAGGGCGAAGACCGCGAAGACCGCGAAGACCGCCTGCGCCTCGTTCTCGAGCATTTCCTTCATCAGCAGGGCCGCCTCGGCCACGCCGATGGCCGCCGCCACCGTGGTGTTCTTGGTGAGTGCGATCAGTACGTTGGCGAGCGGTGCGACAACCGCCCGGAAGGCCTGGGGGAGCACGATCAGGGTGAGCACCTGGAAGAAGCTCAGTCCCAGCGCGCGGGCCGCCTCGGCCTGGCCGACGGGCACCGTGTTGATGCCGGAGCGCAGCGCCTCGCAGACGAAGGTGCCGGTGTAGGCGATCAGTCCGAGGACCGCGAGCCGGAAGCCGGTCTCCTTGAACGTCTCGCCGCCCAGCGCGATGCCGAGGGTCTGGTTGAGTCCCAGCGAGCAGCCGATGATCAGCAAGGTCAGCGGGGTGTTGCGCACCAGGTTGACGTACGCGGTGCCGAAGGCCCGCAGCAGCGGGACCGGGCTGACCCGCATCCCGACCAGGGCGGTGCCCCAGATCAGGGATCCGGCCGCCGAGTAGAGGGTGAGCTGAACCGTCACCCAGAAGGCTCCGAGCACGTCGTACTGCCCGGAATCAAGAAAATCGAACACGATGCCCTGCGCTCTCCCCAGGATGGCCGGTGAGGTGCGCCGCCGCCCACGGC
>NZ_JBSGZP010001080.1:0-1520 GCF_053611065.1 Streptomyces sp. NPDC054840 | reverse complement strand
GCTCCGGCCCGGTCAGGCGGGCTTCCGGGCCCCCGGGCGGGTCTGGGTGAGGGCCGCGCCGGCCAGGACGATCGCGGCGCCGACCGGAGTGTTCCAGTGCAGGTGCTCGCCGAGCACCAGGACGCCCGCCGTGGTGGCGATGACCGGGATGAAGTACGTGACCATCTGCGCGGTGGTCGGGCCGACCTCCGTCACCAGCCCGTACTGCATCTGCAGGGCCATGCCCGTGCCGAGGGCGCCCAGCGCGATCACCGACAGGGTCGGCCAGAGCGGGAACGAGGTCGGCGCCGAGGTGAACGCGGCGCTGACGAGGGCGAGCTGCAGTGTGGAGATCATGAGCTGGCCGCCGGTCAGGGCCACCGGGGAGCCGGGCGTCCCGGCCAGCGTGCGGCGGACGTAGATCCAGCCGACGGGATAGCAGAGGGAGGCCAGCAGGGCGAACGCGGTGCCCTTGGCGTCGACACCGGAGAAGCCCTGCCAGGCGCCGAGCACGGTCAGGACGCCGAGGAAGCCCAGGCCCAGTCCGGCGAAGCGGCGGCGCGTCGGGCGGTCCTCGGACAGGGCGACCAGCGACAGCGCCATGCCCCACAGCGGCGAGGTGGCGTTGCAGATGCCGGCCAGGCTGGAGGGGATGCTGAGCTCCGCGTACGCGAAGAGCGAGAACGGGGCGGTGTTGAGGAGCAGCGCCGCCACGGTCAGGTGACCCCAGGTGCGCAGGCCGCCGGGAAGCGGCTCGCGGCGGACCAGCAGCACGGTGAGGAGGGCGAGCGCGCCGAACAGGACCCGGCCCAGCGCCACCTGGAAGGGTGCGTACGCCTCCGTGCCGACCTTGATCAGGAGGAAGCTGAAGCCCCAGACGACCGAGAGGATCGCGAACCGGACCCGCCAGTCCAGGAGGCCGCCCCGGCGCCCGCCGGTGGTGGGGGCGGCCGTGGGCGTGGCGGCGGAGGCCGGGGTGGGGGAGGCCGGGGAGGCGGAGGAGGCCGGGAGGGTCGGCCCGGGGGTGGTCGGTGCGCTCATGGCCCTTACTGTGCCCCTGTCAACTTCGTAGGACAAGCGAGAGTTTCTCTGCGCGACGACGTAGCATTGCTTACATGTTGAACCTGGAGCGCCTGCGCACCCTGGACGCCCTCGCCCGCCACGGCTCGGTCAGCGGCGCGGCCGACGGCCTCCACGTCACCACCTCCGCCGTGTCCCAGCAGCTGGCCAAGCTGGAGCGCGAGGTCGGCCAGCCGCTGCTGGCCCGGAACGGGCGCGGGGTCCGGCTCACCGACGCCGGACGGCTCCTCGCCGACCACGCCGCCCGGATCATCTCCCAGGTGGAACTCGCCCAGGCCGACGTCGAGGCCCAGCGCGGCTGCGCCGTGGGCGAGTTGCGGATCGGCGCCTTCCCGACCGCCATGCGCGGGCTGCTGCCCCAGGCTCTGGCCGCGCTGCGGGCCGGGCATCCGGAGCTGCGGGTCCGGGTGCGCGAACAGGAGCCCGAGGAAAGCATGGCGGCTGTCGTGCGCGGGGACCTC
>NZ_JBSGZP010001079.1:0-1526 GCF_053611065.1 Streptomyces sp. NPDC054840 | reverse complement strand
CGTCGGGGCTGCGCGGCGGGAATCCGCGCCCGGGTGAGCCGGCCGCCTCGGCGTCCGGGTACGGGACCGGCGTGACGGACGGCTCCGGGGCGCCCTCGGGAGCCTCACCGACGCGGATCAGGTGCCGGAGCTTCGTCGTCTGCGGCAGCGCGGCCGCGACCCGCTCGGTGAACTCGCCCTCGAAGACGAGGGCGGCGAGATCGGCGTCGTTGTAGAGGTAGACCAGCTCCTCCTCCACATAACGGTAGTTGACGTTCACCGGGACCAGCCGGGCCTTCAGGCAGGCCAGCACGGTCTGCAGGTACTCGATCCCGTTGTAGAGGTGCAGGCCCAGGTGCTCGCCGGCCTGCAAGCCGCTGTCGAGCAGGTGGTGCGCGATCCGGTTCGCCGCCGTGTCGAGCTCCGCGTACGTCAGGCGGCGCTCGGCGCCCGTCCCGGGATGGTCCACGTACACAAGGGCCTCGCGGTCCGGGACCACGTCCACGACCGACTCGAACAGGTCGGCAAGGTTGTACTCCACCGTTCCTCCTGACCCTGGAAGTTCCCGGAGTTCCCGGCGACCGGACACGTGGCCGGCCTGCTCCGGCGGTCATTAGAGCGCCGGAGACGGGAACTGGGAAGGGCGCCGCCCAAGAAAACTGACTGGGTGTCAGAAAACTATTGAACTGCACCCTCCCCTACTGCAACCTGTTCTAGGTCTTGAGACGGGAGGACGGCAATGGGTGGGACGGAACACCTGACCGTGGATCGGCACGGCGCCACGCTGGTGCTCACCATGAACAGGCCCGAGGCGAAGAACGCGCTCTCGCTGCCGCTGCTGGTGGGGCTGTACGACGGCTGGCTGGAGGCGGACGCCGACGACGGGATCCGCTCGGTGGTCCTCACCGGCGCGGGCGGGGACTTCTGCGCCGGAATGGACCTCAAGGCCCTCGCCGGGAAGGGAATGGCGGGCGACCGGTACCGGGACCGCCTGAAGGCCGACCCCGACCTGCACTGGAAGGCGATGCTGCGCCACCACCGGCCGCGCAAGCCGGTGATCGCGGCGGTGGAGGGCTACTGCGTGGCCGGCGGGACCGAGATCCTGCAGGGCACGGACGTCCGGGTGGCGGCCGAGGGAGCCACCTTCGGCCTGTTCGAGGTCAAGCGCGGGCTCTTCCCGATCGGCGGCTCCACGGTGCGGCTGCCACGCCAGATCCCGCGGACGCATGCCCTGGAGATGCTGCTGACCGGCCGCCCGTACTCCGCCGCCGAGGCCGAGCGGATCGGGCTGGTCGGGCGCGTGGTACCGGACGGTACGGCGCTGGCGGCGGCCCTGGAGATCGCGGAGCGGATCAACGCGTGCGGGCCGCTGGCGGTGGAGGCGGTCAAGGCGTCGGTCTACGAGACCGCCGAGCTGACGGAGCGGGAGGGGCTGGCGTCCGAACTGCTGCGGGGATGGCCGGTCTTCGACACCGCCGACGCGAAGGAGGGGGCGCGGGCCTTCGCCGAGAAGCGGCTTGCGGTGTATCGGCGCGAGTAGTTCGGGC
>NZ_JBSGZP010001078.1:0-1527 GCF_053611065.1 Streptomyces sp. NPDC054840 | reverse complement strand
CCGCACGCGTCACCGTGGTCGGCTTCGGCGCCGCCTGGGCGGGGCAGGTGGCGTCCGTGGCCTTGCCCGTCGTCAGATAGGCCGCCACCTTCTCGTCCAGGCACTTGTTGCCGCTCAGGGCGATGCCGTGGTTGCCGCCGCCCTCCTCCACCACCAAGGCCGAACCCGACAGCTTCTCCCGCATGCTGAGCGCCCCCTCGAAGGGGGTCGCCGCGTCCTCCGTCGCCTGGAGCAGGAGGGCGGGCGGGAGATCCGCGTTGGTCACGTCCGGGGCCTGCAGCGGCTCCGTCGGCCAGAACGCGCACGGGGCGTTGTACCAAGCGTTGTTCCAGGTCATGAACGGCGCCTTGGCGTGGGTGCTCCACATGTCCGCCCGCCACTGGTTCCAGTCCTTCGGCCAGGCCGAGTCCCGGCACTGGACCGCCGTGTAGACGCTGTAGCCGTTGCCCGCGGAGGGCTCCACCGCGCCGAACCGCTCATAGGCGGCCACCAGGGGCTTCGGGTCCTTGGCCACCACGTACGCGGCGAAGGCCTCGGCCAGGTTCGGCCAGTAGCCGTTGTAGTACCCGCCCGGCATGAAGGTGTCCTCCAGCTCCGCCGGGCCCACCTTGCCGCCCGCCGGACTCTCCCGCAGCGCGTCCCGCATGGCGTACCAGGCCCTCTCGACCGCCGCCGGGTCGGTGCCCAGCCCGTAGGTGGCGTCGTACTGGGCCACCCATGCCAGGAAGGCCTTGTGGCGGGCGTCGAAGGCGAGGTCCTGGGAGAGGTTGTCCTCGTACCAGACCCCGCCCGGGTCGACCACGGAGTCCAGGACGAGCCGGTGCACGCGGCCCGGGTGGAGCTTGGCGTACACCGCGCCCAGGTAGGTCCCGTACGAGTAGCCGAAGTAGCTGATCCGCTCCGCGCCGAGCGCGCCGCGCAGCGCCTCGATGTCCCGGGCGGCCGAGACGGTGTCGATGTACGGGAGCACGTCCGCGTGCTTGGCGCCGCAGGACTCGGCGAAGGAGCGCACCCGGTCCAGGTTGGCCCGCTCGGTGGCCTCGTCCATGGGGACGGAGTCCGGCCGGGCGGGCTCGAAGTGCCCGGCCGCGCAATCCAGGGCCGGCTCGCTCTTGCCGACGCCCCGGGGGTCGAAGCCGATCACGTCGTACTGGGCGGCCACCTCCTTGGGGAGGGCGGAGGCGACGTAACCCGCCAGGCCGCGGCCGCTGCCGCCCGGGCCGCCGGGGTTGACCAGCAGCGGGCCCTGGGAGGTGGCCCCGGTGTGCGGGACCCGGGTCAGGGCGAGGGTGATCTGCCGGCCGCCGGGCCGTGCGTGGTCGAGGGGCACCTTGAGGGACGCGCACTGCAGTGTCGGGTAGCGCGGGGTCTTGCAGCCGGTCCAGCGCAGCGCGGCCCGCGCCGGCGCCTGGGCGGCCGGATCGGCCGGTGCGGCGGGCGCGGCCGTGACCGGGCTCGCGAGAGCGGCGGCGACGGTGGCGGCCACGGTGGAGATCGACAGCAGGACAGCGGTGCGCTTCTTCAAGG
>NZ_JBSGZP010001077.1:0-1528 GCF_053611065.1 Streptomyces sp. NPDC054840 | reverse complement strand
AGTCCACCAGGTCCCGCACCACCGCGTCGGCCAGCAACCGCCCGCGCAGCGTCAGCACGGCCCGCCCGCCCTCGTACGGCCCCGGCTCCAGCAGCCCGTCCGCCAGCGCCCGCCGCGACGCCTCCAGCCCGGCCGGAGCGAGCAGTGACAGCGGCACCCCGTCCACCAGCCGAAGCTCCAGCAGGATCCGCTCCACCCGCCGGTCCTCCTCCGACAGGAGCTCCCGTCCCGCCCCGGGCGACCGCCCTTCCGCCAGCGCCGCAGCGTACGCGCCCGGGTGCTTCACGTTCCACCACCGCACCCCGCCCACGTGCGAGTGCGCACCCGGCCCCGCGCCCCACCAGTCGGCGCCGCGCCAGTACAGCTCGTTGTGCAGGCACCGCCCGGCTTCCGAGGTGGCCCAGTTCGAGACCTCGTACCAGGAGTACCCGGCCTCGGCCATGACCGAGTCCGCGATCAGGTACCGGTCGGCGTGGACGTCGTCGTCCGTCATCGGGACCTCGCCCCGGCGGATCCGCCGTGCCAGCTGCGTGCCCTCCTCGACGATCAGCGCGTAGGCGCTGATGTGGTCCGGCCCGGCCCCCAGCGCCGCCGAGAGCGTCGCCCGCCAGTCCTCGTCCGACTCCCCGGGCGTTCCGTAGATCAGGTCGAGGTTGACGTGATCGAAGCCGGCCGCCCGCGCCTCCGCGACGCACGCCTCGGGGCGCCCCGGCGTGTGGGTGCGGTCGAGCACCTTCAGGACGTGCTGCTTGGCGCTCTGCATGCCGAAGGAGACCCGGTTGAAGCCCCCGGCGCGCAGCTCGGCCAGGTACCGCGGGTCCACCGACTCGGGATTGGCCTCCGTGGTGATCTCGGCGTCCTCGGCCAGGCCGAATTCGTCCCGGATCGCCGCGAGCATGCGTACGAGGTCGGCGGCGGGCAGCAGCGTGGGCGTGCCGCCGCCGACGAAGACGGTCCGGACCGGGCGCGGGTCGTCGCCGAGCACCTTCCGCGCCAGCCTGACCTCGTCGATCAGGGTGTCGGCGTAGTTCTCCCGGGAGGCGAGCACACCGCCGGTGCCTCGCAGCTCGGTGGCCGTGTAGGTGTTGAAGTCGCAGTACCCGCAGCGCGTGGCGCAGTAGGGGACGTGCAGGTAGAACCCGAGCGGCCGCTCCCCCGCGCCCGCCAGGGCATGCGACGGCAGCGAGCCGTCTTCGGGCATGGGTTCACCGTCGGGGAGTGCGGAAGGCATGACCCCATCATCCCGCACGGGAACAGCCCCGTCGGCGCGTGAGGCACGGGGGTCCGGGGGCGGAGCCCCGGGAAGGGGGCCCGGCGGGGTCCGCGGGGCGGTCCACCGCCCCGCCCCGCCGGGCCGCGGCAGGCGCTACGCCTCGCGGGACCCCTCGTACATCTCCTCGATCAGGTGCTTGAACTCACGCTCGACCACCGGCCGCTTCAGCTTCAGGCTGGGGGTGAGGTCGCCGTGCTCGACGTCGAGGTCGCGCGGCAGCAGCCGGAACTTCTTGACCGTCTGCCAGCGCTGCAG
>NZ_JBSGZP010001076.1:0-1531 GCF_053611065.1 Streptomyces sp. NPDC054840 | reverse complement strand
CCTGTTTGCTGTCGCCCACCGGCTGTACCGCAGGGGCCTTTCCGCCGTAATTGTCGGAGCTTCCGCATGCGGCTGTTGTCATCATCAGTACCGCGACCGCCGACCCGGCGAATATCTCACGACGCCTTATCTTCACGATCTCTCCTTCAGGTTCGGTTCCGCGTTTTCTTGCCCCCGGTAATTGATACGGGGCCCGGAGCGGCGGAAGCGGATATCGCGGGGAATTTGTCAGATCGCGCCAACATTGAACCCGAGGCGTTGGTTCAGTCCTGGATGCGCAGCGCGAGGGCCGGGCAGCGCCGCACCGCGCGCAGCGCCTTCTGCCGCAGCGCGCGGGGTACGGCCATGGACGCCTCCGCCGGGAAGCCGTCCAGGTCGAGGCGGACCACATCGGGCAGGACGTCCACGCACAGCCCGTGCCCCTTGCACAGCGTCCAGTCGACCAACAGCCGCTCCGGACTCTCTTCGTCCTCGGGCAGCGGAAGGGCGCCCAGCACCCGCCTGCCGCAGCCGCTGCCGAGCGCGTGGTCCCGGAACTCGTCCGGGAAGGTCCTGAGCGCCGACGCGACGAAGGCCGAGGTGCCGTCCGGATGGCTGCACGCGCCGCGCCGCAGCACCGCCTTCATCCGCAGCTCCAGCATCTCCATGGCGGGTCTGCCCCCGCCCCGGATGGCGTCGTCCAGTACGTCGGCCATGGCGGGCAGCCCCCGTACACAGGGGCCGCACTGGCCGGCCGACTCCTTCGCCATCCAGCGGGTCACGCGTGCCACTTCGCCGGCCGGACAGGTGTCCATGGGCAAGGGCAGCACCGCCCCCGCCCCCAGCCGCGCGCCGAGCCGGTCGAGGGACTCGCGTGACACCTCGGCGGCGCGCGCGGACGCCGGGTCGAGCCATTTGCCGTGGTAGCCGCCGACCAGGACGCCCTGGCCCGGGTCGGTGCCGCACAGTTCCATAATGTAGGAGAGCGCGGCCCCGCTCGGCGTCTCGACGACCGTGGTGCCCGAGACGGTCAGCAGGACGGTGCCCGGCTCGCTGGGCAGGCCGGTCGCACGGTAGTCCAGCGCGCCGAGCCGGGCGGCGACGGCGAGCTGGGCGAAGGTCTCGGTGTTGGAGAACAGGGTGGGCACGCCGTTCAGGCCCCGCTCGCTGGTGCGCACCTTCTGTCCGGAAGGCAGCGTCGGGCCGCCGTTCAGACCGTTCACGTGCGCCGTTCCCTCTCCGGTGACGAAGCGCTCGGGGAGCCGCGTGATCTGCACCCGGCGGCCTGCCGGGCCGCGTTCCGCGACGGCCTCCCGCAGCGACTGCTCCACGTCCCCCCGGGTGACGCCCACCACGACGTCCTCGGAGTTCAGCGCGGCGGCGGCCAGCAGGGCCCCGTCGAGCACCAGATGGGGGGTGTGCAGCAGGAGTGCGGTGTCCTTGAGGCAACTCGGCTCGCCCTCACTGCCATTGACGACGACGGCGGTCTGTCCGTCCCCGGCGCGTGCCGAGCGCATGACGGCGCGCAGCTTCTTGGCGAAGGGGAAGCCCG
>NZ_JBSGZP010001075.1:0-1537 GCF_053611065.1 Streptomyces sp. NPDC054840 | reverse complement strand
GCACGAGCATGTGCACGAACTTGTACCGGAGGTTGTCGCCGTGACCCAGATGCTGCCCGAGTCCTGGCTCCCCGTCCTCGGCGGGGAGCTGGACCAGCCCTACTTCAAAGAACTCACCGAGTTCGTCGAGAAGGAACGGGCGAACGGGCCGGTCTACCCGCCCCGCGAGCAGGTGTTCGCGGCCCTGGAGGCCACTCCCTTCGACCGGGTGAAGGTCCTCGTCCTCGGCCAGGACCCCTACCACGGCGCCGGCCAGGGCCACGGCCTGTGCTTCTCCGTGCGGCCCGGGGTCAAGACCCCGCCCTCGCTGCGCAACATCTACAAGGAGATGAAGGAGGAGCTCGACCTGCCGATCCCGGACAACGGATACCTGATGCCGTGGGCCGAGCAGGGCGTCCTGCTGCTCAACGCGGTCCTCACGGTCCGGGAGGCCGAGCCCAATTCGCACAAGGGCAAGGGCTGGGAGAAGTTCACCGACGCCGTGATCCGCTCGGTGTCCGAGCGGCCCGACCCGGCCGTCTTCGTCCTCTGGGGCGCCTACGCGCAGAAGAAGCTCCCGCTGATCGACGAGGACCGGCACGTGGTCGTCAAGGGCGCCCACCCCTCCCCGCTGTCCGCCAAGAAGTTCTTCGGGTCCCGGCCCTTCACGCAGATCGACGAGGCCATCGCCGCCCAGGGACATGAGCCGATCGACTGGCGGATCCCCAACCTCGGCTGACGTCCCCCCGCGCCTCGGCGCCATTGCCGGTACCTCCGGCTAGCTTCTAGATGATCAGACCGGAGCAGGTCTGGCAGAGCAAGCCGGAGGCCGTCGTGACGGAGCAGCAGGAGGCGTCGGAGGACGCCGTCATGACCAGGATCGGCCAGGCGGTCATCCTGCTGCACGCCGGTGACCGCGAGGAGGCCCGCAACAGGCTCGGGGAGATCTGGTCCGAGATCGGCGAGGAGGGGGACTCCCTCCACCGGTGCACCCTGGCCCACTACATGGCGGACGCCCAGGACGATCCGGCCGACGAGCTGGCCTGGGACCTGCGCGCCCTGACCGCTGCCGCCGCCGACGTGCCGGGTGACGGGCCGGACGACGGGCCCGGGACCGGGCTGCCCCAGGGCGGGCGGCCCGCGCCGTGGGAGCCTCATCCGGCGATGCGCGTGTTCTACCCGTCCCTGCACCTGAGTCTGGCCGCCGACTACGTGAAACTGCAGCGGCCGGAGGCGGCCCGGATCCACCTGGCCCGGGCCCGCGCGGCCACCGGTGCGCTGTCCGACGACGGGTACGGGAACGGCGTACGGGCCGCCATCGCCCGGCTGGAGCGGCGCCTGGCGGCAGAACCGGGAGCCGGACCCCGGACCTTCCCCGAGCAGTCTCCGTAGGCCCTACGTCGGCATGCGGCCAGTCCCCGTGGACGCCCGAGCAGATACGGGCCTCCGAACTGTCGGATGCCAGTGGCCGTGCGTGCGGCCCAGCGCGCACACATCGGCCGGCCGCACCGGAAGTTCGCGGATCAGCTCACGCTCCACCTCGGCGTCGGGCCGGGGA
>NZ_JBSGZP010001074.1:0-1537 GCF_053611065.1 Streptomyces sp. NPDC054840 | reverse complement strand
ATCGACCTGACCGGCAAGGACCTCGTCAACCTCACCACCGGCACCCCGGCCGAGGCGCGCGCCCGCGCCGCCTGGGCCGAGGCGCGCGGCGCCCGGTACCTGGACGGCGGGATCATGGCCACGCCGACGATGATCGGCGTTCCCGAGGCCGGCGGGTACGTCTTCTACAGCGGCTCGCGGGCGCTCTTCGAGGCCCGCCGGGCGGTGCTGGAGGTCCCGGCGGGCTCCCGCTTCGTCGGTGAGGACCCCGGGCACGCGGCCCTGCACGACGTGGCGCTCCTCAGCGCGATGTGGGGGATGTTCGCCGGCATCTCGCAGGCCTACGCGCTGACCGAGGGCGAGGGCATCGCCCCGAAGGACCTGGCTCCGCTGCTGTCCGAGTGGCTCGGCGCGATGGGTTTCTTCGTCGGCAACGCCGCCGAGCGGCTGACCTCCAGGGACCTCACCTCGGGGGTGGTGTCCAACCTGGCCATGCAGGTCACGGGCACCGACACCATGCTGCGCACCGCCGAGGAACAGGGCGTCAGCGCCGAACTCATCGCCCCGTACGTGGACCTGCTGCGCCGCCGACTGGCCGCCGACCCGGCCGGGCACGGTGAGGAGGACACGACGGGGGCCATCCTGCTGCTGAAGCGGTAGGCGGCCGGAGGCCTGTGGCTCGCCGGAGGCCTGTGGCTGGCGGGAGGCCTGTGGCTACGAGTACGCGGGCGGCGGCGGCCCGAAACCCGCGGGGGTGGTCTCGGCGGCCGGATCCTCGTCGGTCCGCATGAGGTCGCGGGCCATCAGCGTGGCCCCGGCCACCGCGCCCGGCATCAGGAACACCGCGACCAGCGGCACCAGGAACGCCAGGACCAGCGGCACCCCGAAGCCCAGCACCAGCAACCGCCGCGACCGCATCAGCTCCAGCCGGTCGCGCAGCTCCACCTTGCGCCGCTGCAGGGCCACGGCGGTGAGCTCCTGGGTCAGGAAGTATCCGGAGACGCAGAAGCCGAGCACCGGGATCACCGTCTGGCCGATCACCGGGAGGAAACCGGCGAGGAAGAGCAGGACCCCGTACAGCAGCACCCGCCCGAGCACCTTCACGCTGTCCCGGGCCGAGACCCACAGCTCCAGCCAGAGCGGGAGCCCGGATTCGGGGACCTCGCCGCCCTCGCTGCGGTCGACCTGCTCCGAGAGGGACTCGTAGAAGGGCTGGCCGATCAGCAGGGTCACGGCGGTGAAGGTGATCACCGCGACGAACAGCCCGAGGCCGAAGAGCAGGGCGGTCAGGAAGCCCCGGAAGAGCGAGAGCCAGGGCGAGGACCAGTCGTCGGCGAAGGGGGTGGCCCAGACGGTCAGGTCGTCGGCTCCGTAGCCGAGCCCGGTCAGGGCGCCGGCGTAGAGGACGAACGCCACGAGCCCGGGCAGCAGCCCGAAGCCCAGCCACCGGCCGTGGCGAAACACCCATCGCTGTCCGGCCAGCAGATACCGGAAGCCCCCCGCAAGATCACGCATGGGGCCAGTTTACGGCGAAGGCCGCACCCGGTCGGGTGCCGCC
>NZ_JBSGZP010001073.1:0-1544 GCF_053611065.1 Streptomyces sp. NPDC054840 | reverse complement strand
GCGCTGACGAGTCGCTCCGACCTGCCCCGTTGCGCTGATCATGACCGGTGCGCCGACGGCCCGCGGCTCAGTGCCAGCAGGCTCAGGGCGAACATCAGGACACCCAGGGGGACATGGACCGACGGTACGCGGGCGATGCCCAGGACCACCTGCACCGAGGCGAGCACGAGGAAGCCCGACGAATACAGGATGGGCCGGGGCGATCCACCGCCCGGCCGCCACGCCAGGACCGCGGCGAGCACGTACAGCATCGTCGCCCCGTACATCACGCGCGCCCCGATGCCGTGCAGCAGCTCGCCGTGGGTCGAGGACAGCAGCAGCCCGGCGGTGACCGCCTGGAAGAAGATGCCCAAGGTCTGCAGCCCGACGGCGACCTGCAGGAACGTGGAGGTACGCGGCTTCTCCGTCGTCAGTGTGGCCATGGTGGCGGTCCCCTCTTCTGCCTCACGGCGTAGATCGATAGGCTCTCGGTAGTCCGACGACGTGGGCCCGCGAAATGTGAGGCGAGGCAACGGGAGACGGGCCAGGGGGAGCGGTCGTGAGCATCAGTACGTCGTCCACGCGTGGCGGTGACCGGTCCGATCCGGACCTGGACGTGATCGTCGGGGAGCGGGGACACCTCACCAACCTGGCCTACCGGCTGCTCGGTTCGCTGGCCGAGGCCGAGGACGCGGTACAGGAGACCTACGCGCGCTGGTACGCGATGCCTAAGCCGAAGCAGGAGGCCGTCGAGTCTCCCGGCGCCTGGCTGACGACGGTCGCCGGCCGCATCTGCCTGGACCTGCTCGGCTCGGCGCGGGCCCGGCGCGAACGCTACGTCGGCGAATGGGTCCCCGAGCCGCTGCCCGACCGCGCGGAGTGGATCAGCGGGCCGGTGGGCGGCGGGACACGGCCCGTCGACCCGGCCGACCGGGTCACCCTGGACGAGTCGGTCAACATGGCCTTCCTCGTCGTACTGGAGTCGATGACACCGGCCGAACGCGTCGCCTTCATCCTCCACGACGTCTTCCGCTACCCCTTCGCCGAGATAGCCGAGATCGTCGGCCGGACGCCGGCGGCCTGCCGCCAGCTGGCCACGTCGGCCCGCCGACGCGTGAGCGCCGCCCAGGTCCCGACGGCCCCGACGGCCGGACAGGCCCCGCTCGTGAGGCACTTCAAGGAGGCGTGGGAGGCCAGGGACATCAAGGCCCTCGTCGGTCTGCTGGCCCCCGACGCCGCGATGATCGCCGACGGCGGCGGACTGGTCGGCGCGGCCCTGCGCCCGATCGAGGGCAGCGCGCGCATCGCCGAATACCTGATCCAGATCGCCGACCGGGCCCCCGGCCTGAAGCTCCTGGAACGCTCGGTCAACGGCCGGCCCGGGCTGGTCGCCCAGCACATCGGCGTCACCGTGACCGTGGCGGCGTTCGAGCTCGGCGGCGATCGTGTCACCCGCATCTGGGCGGTCCGCAATCCGGAGAAGCTCCGCCCCTGGGTGGAGGACGGACAGGACTGACCCGGCGCGTCCCCGGTACCGGGCCGGAACCACCGGCTCCACCGGGGAC
>NZ_JBSGZP010001072.1:0-1547 GCF_053611065.1 Streptomyces sp. NPDC054840 | reverse complement strand
AGGCCGGCTGAGGTCCGCAGACCAGCGTCAAGGTCCGCCGCCCTCAAGGGCGGCGGGCTGCCGACTCAGGGGGGCGGAGCTGCCTCATTGCTCGTCGAGGCCACCGCTCTGCTCCAGATCAGCCATGAACTGACCGTGCCGCCTCAGCTCGCGCCCTCTGCCCGGACTCGTCAGGACGATCGTCTTCGCCTCGCCAAGCGCCGTGGGACCCGCCCCAAGCAGCTCGCGCGTGATCACTACCGCGTCGAGCACCTCGACACGACGCTCACTCAGCAGTCGCTGCACTGCAGCCATCCCACCGTCACCCGCCAACATCGGCCGGCACTCGTTGACGAGCACCTCCAGCCTGGCGGTCCTCTCCGGATGCAGCCCACTGATCGCCATCACGTCGTCCCTTCCCCTCGCGAGCCCACTCTGCCTCGATCATCCCCGACGCCAGCGACTTCCGATCACCGGCATGGGCAGGAGGAGCGGCCAAGGTCAGAGTGACGTCAATTGTCGTGAACATCGGAGGGCACGCGGACAGCCAGCTGCCTCCCAGACTGCTGGACAAACGCTGCCCTTTGAAGTGAACAAAGCCAGACGTGGAACACGCTGGTGTACGGGTCGTTTTACAGGCCCGCCAACTCCGAGTTGTCGGCCGCCGCGACCGGTCGCCCTCGTACGCGCGCGTCTTGGACGGGGCCACTCCTCACCGTTCACGCCGGTGATGAAGAACTCCCCGCCGTCCCGGCCGGGCCGGTCCCGAGCGCCCGCCGGCCCCGCAGCATTCGCACGCCGCCCTGGTCCTCGTCGGCAACGACGTCCTGGTACTCGTCCTCGATCCGCTCCGCGGCAAGCCGCCGCGTCCTCGAGGACGGCCTCGGCGTGCTCTTGGTGCTCGTCGTCGGACCGGTGCCCAGAGGGCGGCGCGTGGTACTCATGATGGAAGTCTGCCGATCGTCCTGGGTTCCCGACGGGACCGTAAAATGATCACGGGAGGCAACCTTGGAACCCAAATACTTGCCGGGCGACCGGGTGAGGTACCGGAACGCAACCAATCAGGCATGCGAGGGCAAAGTGGTGAACTCCGAGGAAAGGATGCCAGGAGAGGTCTACTTCAGGATGCTCAACACGGTCACCATGCAGATGGACATAGACGTGCCCGCGGCCCATATTGAAGGGCGCATTTTGTACTGAGCTTTGCGGGTTGTCGTCGGTGGTGACGGGTCATGATCCCTGCGGTATGCCGTTGGTATGCGCTATCCGGAGGGTGGGGGCCTGACCGCTGAGCGGCGGGCGCTTCGTGAGGGGATCCGGCTTCAGGCCGGCGAGAGGTTCGCGGCGGGCGAGAAGACCGCGGCGATCGCGAGAGAACTGCGGGCGAGTGTGCGGTCGGTGGAACGCTGGCGTCGTGCCTGGCGTGAAGGGGGCATGGAGGCCTTGCGTTCCGCGGGCCCGGCGAACTCCCCCACCGTCACCGATGCCCAGTTCACCGTGCTGGAGGAGGAACTCGGCAAGGGCCCGTCGGCGCACGGCTTCGACGACGAACGCTGGACCCTGGCCCG
>NZ_JBSGZP010001071.1:0-1551 GCF_053611065.1 Streptomyces sp. NPDC054840 | reverse complement strand
GGAGCCGTCGGCGGGAGCGGCCCCGGTGCGCCGCGCCTGCGCGGACCGCCGCCGCGCCGGCGGCGGTGGCCGTCGGCGGTGGTCGCGCGGGTGGCGAGGTGCCTCGCCGAACAGGGCGGTGCGCTCGGCCGGGACGTGGCCCAACTCCTCTCCGGAGTGAGATGCGCCGGTGGGTCGGCGCGTCCTCGCGGGAGGCGTCCAGGAGCAGCCGGACCGCCTCCGGGTGCGCGGGGGTGGTGTCGGTGAGGATCCCGTTCCCGGCGGTGCCGGGGAAGCGCAGGTCCGGCCGGTGCGGCAGGACGTTGGCCACCTCGTGCGCGAGGCGGCCGCGAGGTCTCGGCGGTGGGTAGGGAAGCGGTCGTCGACGCCGACGAAGTACTCCTGTGCGTCGGGCGGCCGTGGCGCACGCACCGTGGCGGCGGCCACCCCCCGCGCACCCAGGGGGAGGTCGTCGCCGGCGTCGAGGCTCGCCTCGTAGGCGCGGCCCGTCGGCCGACCGCCGGCGGAAGAGCGCGGTGATCGAGGCGCGCACGGTCGCCGGATGCGGAAATCCGTGCTCGACGGGGCCGCTCCGTTCCCTCTTCTGCGTGATTGGGCCCTCTTTACCGCAATCCCTGCTGTCAGGGCGGGAGTTGGCCGAAATTGCCTTCTTGATGTCCACCACACACCCGTTGTGTCATGGACCCGTCATTCACCCGATGACGCGCACGCACAGCCCAACCCCCCACGAAAGGCAGTGTGTTGACTGTGACCACCCTTGTGCAGTTGATGAAGCGCACCCTCGCCGTCGGCGCGGTCGCCCTCGCCGCCGTCAGCCTCCAGCCCGGCACCGCCACCGCCGGCCCGGCACCCGTCGTCGGCGGCACCCGCGCCGCCCAGGGCGAGTTCCCCTTCATGGTGCGCCTCTCCATGGGCTGCGGCGGCGCCCTCTACACCCAGCAGATCGTCCTCACCGCCGCCCACTGCGTGAGCGGCTCCGGCAACAACACCTCCATCACCGCCACCGCCGGAGTCGTCGACCTCAACAGCTCCAGCGCCATCAAGGTCAAGTCCACCAAGGTCCTGCAGGCCCCCGGCTACAACGGCAAGGGCAAGGACTGGGCCCTCATCAAGCTCGCCAAGCCCATCAACCTGCCCACCCTCAAGATCGCCGACACCAAGGCCTACGACAGCGGCACCTTCACCGTCGCCGGCTGGGGCGCCACCCGCGAGGGCGGCGGCCAGCAGCGGTACCTGATGAAGGCCACCGTCCCCTTCGTCTCCGACGCCAGCTGCCAGGCCTCCTACGGCAACGACCTCGTCCCGAGCGAGGAGATCTGCGCCGGCCTGCCCCAGGGCGGCGTCGACACCTGCCAGGGCGACTCCGGCGGCCCCATGTTCCGCCGCGACAACAACAACGCCTGGATCCAGGTCGGCATAGTCAGCTGGGGCGAAGGCTGCGCCCGGCCGAACTACCCCGGCGTCTACACCGAGGTCTCCACCTTCGCCGCCGCGATCAAGAGCGCAGCGGCGAGCATGTAGCCCCCCACGGGTCCCCTCGCCCTTCCGGCC
>NZ_JBSGZP010001070.1:0-1558 GCF_053611065.1 Streptomyces sp. NPDC054840 | reverse complement strand
GAAGCAGACCAGGTCGGCGCGGGCCGCGAGGAGCCCGGCGTGGCAGGCGGCGCCGAAACCGCGCCGCCGCTCGTGCACGACGGTGGCGCCCAGGCTTCGGGCGATCTCCGCCGAGCCGTCGGTCGAGCCGTTGTCGACGACGATGGCGCGCCACCCGGCCGGCACACGCGCCAGCACCCAGGGAAGCGCCTGAGCCTCGTCGAGGCACGGCAGTACGAGGTCCGCGCGCGGCGGAGCACAAGCTGATGAAGTCACCCTCCACACCGTAGGAATCGGAACCGGGAAAAAGGGGGCCGTAGACCTTACGAAACGCGGACACCGTTCCGTAGGAGGGGGTCTGCGCCTCACCCGGGCGCGGGCGGGTGGCAGCCTGGGGGCATGGCAGTGAGCAATACGGAGAGTACAGACGAGGGACCCGGAGCCGAAGGGATCGCCCGGGCCGACACCCAGGCCGGTGCCGCGGACGATACCCAGGCCGGGGCCGCGGCCGGGGCCGCGGACGGCGCCGCGGCCGGCGTCCAGGGCAGCGTTCTGGTCGTGGACGACGATCCGACGGTCTCGGAGGTCGTGGCCGGGTACCTGGAGCGGGCCGGTTTCGCGGTCCGCCTGGCGGCGGACGGCCCGGCCGGACTGCGCGCCGCCGAGGAGCACCGGCCCGACCTGATGGTCCTCGACCTGATGCTCCCGGGGATGGACGGCCTGGAGGTCTGCCGCCGGCTGCGTGCCGGGGAGAACGGCCGCCGGCCCGTCCCCGTCATCATGCTCACCGCACGCGGCGACGAGGACGACCGGATCCTGGGCCTGGAGGTGGGCGCGGACGACTACGTCACGAAGCCCTTCAGTCCGCGCGAGCTCGTGCTGCGGGTGCGCTCCGTACTGCGCCGGGCGCAGGCCGGCGCCCCGGCCGATGCGCCGGAGGGGGGTCCGGAGGGTGCTCCTCGTCTCGCGGTGGCGGGCCTGGTGCTCGACCCGGCGGCTCGCCGGGTCCACAAGGACGGCCGGGAGCTCGCGCTCACCCTGCGGGAGTTCGATCTCCTCGCCCACTTCCTGCGTCACCCCGGCCAGGTCTGCGACCGGGAGCGGCTGATGCGCGAGGTCTGGGGGTGGGACTTCGGGGACCTGTCGACGGTGACCGTGCACGTGCGGCGGCTCCGCGGCAAGATCGAGGACGATCCGGGGAGCCCCCAGTTGATCCGGACCGTCTGGGGCGCCGGTTACCGTTTCGAGGCGGCCCCGGACACCGGGTCCGAACACGCCTTCCGAACGGAGGACGGTCATGCGTGACCTTCTGCTGATCGCCCTGTACGCGCTCCTCGGCGCGGGCGCGGCCGGCCTGCTCGGGGCCGTGGCCCTGCGGATACTGCGCCGACGCAGCGTCGCCGTCTCCCTCGCGATCGTCGCCGCGGTCGCCGTGTCCGCGATGCTCGCGGGGACGCTGACCGTGGCCTGGGCGATGTTCCTGTCCTCCCACGACCTGGCCGTCGTGACCATGGTCGTCGCGACGGCGGCAGCCGTCTCGATGGCCACCGCGCTGCTGCTGGGCCGCCAGGTCGTGCGG
>NZ_JBSGZP010001069.1:0-1561 GCF_053611065.1 Streptomyces sp. NPDC054840 | reverse complement strand
CCCCTGCACCGCAGGGGGGCCTCAGCCGTTCGGTCACGCCAGGGGTTCGGGGCTCCTTGGCCTACTTGAACTTGCGGCTGACGGCGTCGAAGATGCCCTTCGCCTCCGGGCCCAGCCGGGGTCCGGCCAGCCAGCCCGCCTTGGCCGGGCCGATCGAGGTGTTCGACACCAGCGCCGGTTTGCCGTCGGAGCCCGCCGAGACCCAGCCGCCACCGGAGGAACCCCCGGTCATGGTGCAGCCGATGCGGTACATCACCGGGTCGCTCGCGTTCAGGGAGAGCCGGCCCGGCCTGTCCGTGCACTGGAAGGCACGCTGGCCGTCGAACGGCGCCGCCGCCGGGTAGCCCGTCGCCGTGACGCTCCCGACCTTCTGCACGGCCTGCGCGTTGAACTCCACCGGGAGCGCCGAACCGACCGTCTCCTCCAAGGACTTGGTGCTGCCCTTCTCGGGCGCCACGTGCAGCACCGCGAAGTCGAACGGGGCACCGGCGCCGCCGGTCGGACCGCCGCCCGCGATCCACTGGTCGGAGGTCTGCGCCCAGTCGCTCCACCAGACGCCGAACGGAGCGACCTGCTCGCGGGGGGCGCCCTTGAGCTGCGCCGCCGGCTTGCCCGCGTTGTTGTAGGACGGGACGAAGGCGATGTTGCGGTACCAGCCGCCGGCCTTGCCCGCGTGCACGCAGTGACCCGCGGTCCACACCATGTTCGACTTGCCGGGGTGGGCCGGGTCCTTGACCACGGTCGCGGAGCAGACCATCGAGCCCTCGGGGCCGTCGAAGAACACCTTGCCGGCTGCCGGAACGCTCGTGTGGTAAGGCGGGTTGGCCTGCTTGGCCGCCACCGGTGCCGGGGTCGGGTCGGTGACGCCCTGGTCCTTGCCCGCGTCGGGGTCGACGGCCGGGCGCTGCGGCTGTTCGGCGTCACGCATGCGGTCCGGGTCCCACAGGCCCTCGATGACCGGGTTGATGTAGTCGCCCGCCTCGCGCAGCCAGTCCTCCTTCTTCCAGTTCTTCCACTCACCCCCCTTCCACTTCTCCAGGTCGATACCGTGCTCCTTGAGCTTGTCCTTGAGCTGGTCGGGGATCTTTATCCCGTCCTGGCCCGGCAGGCTCGCCGCCACGGTCGGCTTGGCGTCGCCGCCGGCCTCCCCGTCGCCGGGGCCGCAGGCAGCCGCGGTCAGCGCGAGCGTGGCCGCGCACAGAATCGCGGTGACCGGTCGGTTCGGTCGCATGTCGTTCGTCCCCCTGGGAGTTCGAGGAGTGGAGTGCAGGGCCCCACTATGCCGCTGTCGCCCAGGACGACACAGGCCGGGGCCGTGGTTCCTGGCGTTCTCCCCTTGCGGGACAAGGATCTTGAGTCAACCCGTGATCCTCCGCCGTCACCGTCGTTGGTACGTACGGGGGATGGGGGAGCAGCGTTCATGTTCGAGACGCAATCCGGAAGAGCAATCAGTGCGGGAGGACCGACACTCGTGGCTGTCACCGAGCCGGCCGCGGCGGCGGCCGCGACAGAGACCCCGCGTCATGTGCCGCCGCAGGGGAGCGGGGGGCCGGGCCCGGAC
>NZ_JBSGZP010001068.1:0-1566 GCF_053611065.1 Streptomyces sp. NPDC054840 | reverse complement strand
GACCTCAACTGTCGCCGCGTCGAGCCTGGCCAGGTCGGTGACGGCCTTGGTGTCGGCGGCGCCTTTGGTGACGCCGGCTTCGGCGAGGGCCGCGTTGAGGGCGAGGAGGTTCGCCTGCTGCTCGGGCGGCGGTCCGGGCGGCTCGTCGGGCGGTGGTTGGGGCTGTTCGTCGAGGATGCCCATGTCGATGAGCGTCTCGGCGTCGGCCATCGGCTGATGACGGCGCGGTGCCGCAGGCCGCGGCGCGGGATCGTCGCTCATCGCACTCCAGTTCTTACACGTCGCTGCGCTCGAGGACGCGAGCCGCACGGGGGGACATGGGCCGTGCGGCCGGCGGTTCGCCGCCGGACTTGCGGATGGATCCGACGAGGTCGCGGATCCTCACCAGCAGCCAGGCGATGGCCTCGTCGTTCTCGGCGATCCGTTCCTGCTGCAGCTCGGCCTTCGTCTCGCCTTGCTGAACGCGCTTCTCAAGCCGCTCGATGGCCTTGCCCTGCTGCTCGCTGACCGCCACGAAATCGTCGCGGCGTTCCTGCCGGGGGGTACGCCTCGCCGCGCGGGCGGTCCACACCGCGAATCCGCCGGTCGCCACCGCACCCGCTATCGACGCGATCGCGTCAGGACTCATAGCCATAAGGGGGATCCGCTCTCTTCCGGCGGGGCGGCTCCGGCCAGCCCGCCACGACCAAGACCGGGGCGACCAGCGCCGCCCAGATCGCTGCCGCCACCCAGCCGCGGGGGTAGTCCCCGAGCAGCCAGGCGACTAGGTAGGTCGCCATCCATGGCACCACGATCAGTACCAGGCTGACGAATCCGGCAGTGTCGCGGCCCGGCGGAGCCCACGCGCACACCAGTGCAACCACACCGGCGACGATCCAGCACCAGCCCCATGCGTCGAGCGGCATCAGCGACAGCAGGACTTTGAGGCCCCGCTGATCTGGCTGAGGGGTGATGATCTGGCCGTATCCGATGAGGGTCCAGATGAGTCCGTAGCAGCTGAGGATGGTGCCGCGGCGGCCCAGCTGCCGCTTGAGCCGCCGGACCGCACGGCACCTCACTTACACGCCCCGGGGTGCGGAGGGACTGTAGGGACTCTTCTGCTCGAGTGCCGTCACGACGACCGGGGCAGTGATCTGCGTCCGCTCCCACATCGCGAGGACCGCGGCGAGAGTTGCCATCACGGTGGCCTGCTTGGCTGCGGTCCAGTCGAGTCCGAAGCCGATGAAGAGTGCCATGAAGGCCTGGGCGAGCTGCGTGATGGCGGCGCCCAACGCGCCGTCCTTGGCGACGATGGCCAGCCATACGCCAACACCGGCGGCGAGCGCGGAGTTGATGAGGGCCTGCTGGGTGTCGCTGACGTTGAGGCCGAAGGCTGCCGCGAGCTTCAGGGCGGCTGCTGCGAAGCCGAGGAGCAGGGCCGGCTCTCTGCCGAGAATCTTCATAGGTCAGACCGCCTTCGGGGCTGCGGCGGGGGAGAGCCGGTGTGCGAGGTCCGTGAGGGTGTCTGCGCTCCGGTCCGTCGCGGCGACCGTGGCGCCGAGGCCGGCCAGGGTGCGGGCCACGGCC
>NZ_JBSGZP010001067.1:0-1566 GCF_053611065.1 Streptomyces sp. NPDC054840 | reverse complement strand
GTGGCCAAGAAGGCCCCGGCCAATAAGACGGCCGCGACGGCCGCGACCCCGGTGGCCGCGGACGAGTGACCCCCCGGCGGGTCCGGAGGTGCCACGCGGCGGCTCCGGACCCGTCGGCGTTCGAGGCGCGGGTCCGGGGCGGGAAGGTGGGGCCGGGCCCGGAAGGTGGGTCCGGGGTCACACACTGCCCCGTCCACAGGCCTCCGCAGCGGCCGAGCGCAGCCGATAGGCTGGGCGGATGACGCGAGCCGAGCAGCCGGCGGTCGTGACCGCCCCGGCGAACCCCACCTACGACGACGCCCTAGCAGCGGATTCCCGCGAGCGTGCGGTGCGCGCACTGCTGCGCACTCCCCGGCTGCGCAGGCTGTGGAGCGCCCAGTTGGTGAGCGGCATCGGCGATGCCCTGGCCCTGCTGGTGCTGGTGCTGCTGGCCTTCCAGGCGGCGGCCTCGGAAGGGGGCTTCGGCGGTGGGCCCCGCGGCGCGGCCCTCGCCGTCGCCGCCGTCTTCGGCGTCCGGATCCTCGCCACCCTGCTCTTCGGCGCGGTCCTCCTCGGCCCGCTGGCCGGGCTGCTGGGCGCCGGCGGCAAGCTGGACCGCCGCTGGACCATGATCGCGGCCGACGGGGTCCGCCTCGGGCTCTTCGTCGTCGCCCCGCTGTGGCTCGACTGGATCCCGGCGCACGCGCTGACCGCGCTGCTGGCCACCGTCTTCGTCTCCGGCGCCGCCGAGCGGCTGTGGACCCTGGCCAAGGAGAGCGCGGCGCCCGCCCTGCTGCCCGCGCCGCCGCCGGAGGGGGCGACCGTACGGCCGCTCCCGGACCACCTGGACGCGCTGCGGCGGCTCACCCTGCGCACGGCCTTCGCGGCGCTCCCGATCGCCGCGGCCGCGCTGCTCGCCGCGACCCTGGTCGGCAAGGCACTGGGCCTCGGCATCGACTGGTTCGCCGCGAACCAGGCCGCCCTCGGCTCGTACGTGGCCTCCGGCCTCTTCGCCGCCTCGGTCTCGCTGCTGCTGCCGCTGGTGCTGCCGGGCGGGGCGACCCCGCGTCCGCGCTCCCCGCTGGAGGGCCTGCGCACCCCCAAGGCGGGCGACCGGCCCGACAAGGGCCGTACGGGCGCCGTCCCCCTCCTGGTCCTGAGCTGCGCCGCGGTCGCCGGAGCGGTGTCCTGCGCCGTGTCCGTGTCCGTCCTGCACGCCTTCGACCTGGGCGGCGGCCCGGCCGCCTTCGCGCTGTTCGTCCTCGCGCTGGTCGGCGGCACCGCCGCGGGCATCCGCGCCACCCAGGCTGGCAAGGTGCTGCCCGCCCTGTCCCGCCGCCGGCTGCTGGCCCTCGCCATAGCGGTCACCGGGCTGGCGCTGCTGCTGACCGGGCTCGTCCCGGACATGGCCACCGTGCTGTTCCTCTCGCTGCTCGCCGGCACCGCCGCGGGCGTCGCGGCCAACACCGGCCACACCCTGCTGGACCAGGAGACCGAGGAGTTCCGGCGGGCCCGGATCACCGAGCACCTCCAGGCGGCCGTACGGGTGGCCGTGGCGCTCGGTGCCGTCGCCGCGCCCGTCCTGGC
>NZ_JBSGZP010001066.1:0-1566 GCF_053611065.1 Streptomyces sp. NPDC054840 | reverse complement strand
GTCCTCGAGGCCATCTGGCTGCTGGGCCTCGGCGTCTGAACGGTGATCACGACGATGGTGATCCGAGCTTGTCTTCCGCCCTCAGGACCTTGTGGGAGGCCGCCGGCACCGTCGTCCCGGCTACTTCGGATCGCGGTTGAACTGTGCCGCCGACCAGCGGTAGCCGAGCAAGATCAGGCCGACGCACCAGGCGATCGCGATCCAGCCGCTATAGCCGATCTCGGTGCCGAGGAGGAGGCCGCGCAGGGTTTCGATTGCGGGGGTGAAGGGCTGGTACTCGGCGATCGGCTGGAACCAGCCCGGCATGGTGTCGGCCGGGATGAAGGCGCTGGAGATGAGGGGCAGGAGGATCAGCGGCATGGCCATGTTGCTGGCCGCCTCGGGGTTCGGGCTGGCCAGGCCCATGCCGACCGCGATCCAGGTCAGTGCCAGGGCGAAGAGCGCGATGAGCCCGAACGCTGCCAGCCACTCCAGGACGGTTGCGTCGGTGGAGCGGAAGCCGATGGCCGCGGCGACGGCGCCGACGAGGACCACGCTCATGACGGATTGCAGGACGCTGCCGACGACGTGGCCGATGAGTACCGACGGGCGGTAGACGGCCATCGTGCGGAAGCGGGCGATGAGACCCTCGGTCATGTCCATGGAGACGTACACCGCGGCCCCGATCACGGTGCTGCCGACGGTCATCAGCAGCAAGCCCGGGACGATGTAGGCAATGTAGTCGGATCGGTCGGCGTCGCCACCGCCAATGCCGGCGCTCATCACGTCGCCGAAGATGTAGACGAAGAGCAGCAGCATCATGATCGGCGTGAGCAGCAGGTTCAGGGTCCCTGACGGGTAGCGCCGCGCATGGAGCAGGTTCCGACGCAGCATCGTGTTCGAGTCGCGTACAGCGAGGGAGAGGGTGCTCATCGGCCAGACTCCTTGGGCTGGTTGGGGACGTTGGCCGGGCCGGTCAGTGCGAAGTACACGTCGTCGAGATCAGGGGTGTGGACGGTCAGCTCGTCCGCCTCGATGCCGACGGCGTTGAGCCGGTCGAGAATGGAGCGCAGTGCGCGCTGACTGCCGTCGCTGGGGATGGACAGTGACAGTGCCTCGTCGTCCCGGTGGACCTCGCGCAGTGCGTCGACGGCGGCCTGATACGCGACCGGGTCGGTGAAGCGGAGCCGGATGTGCCCGCCCGGGATGAGCCGCTTGAGCTCCTCGGCGGTGCCCTCGGCCGCGATCTTGCCGTCGTTCAGCACCGCGATGTGGTCTGCCAGTTCATCGGCCTCCTCCAGGTACTGGGTGGTGAGGAAGACGGTCACGCCGTCGGAGACGAGGTCGCGGATGATGCCCCACATGGTGTGACGGGCGCGCGGGTCGAGCCCTGTCGTCGGCTCGTCGAGGAAGATGATTCGCGGGCTGCCGACCAGTGTCATCGCGAGGTCGAGGCGGCGCTTCATGCCGCCGGAGTAGGTCGAGGCGGGCTTCTTCGCGGCTTCGGTCAGGCCGAAGCGCTCCATCAGTTCGGTGGCGACTCGCCGCCCTTCGCGCTTGGACAAGTGGTGCAGGTCCGCCATCAGG
>NZ_JBSGZP010001065.1:0-1571 GCF_053611065.1 Streptomyces sp. NPDC054840 | reverse complement strand
AGTACGTCCAGTAAACCGGCGCGCCCCTCCGCCTTGCCGGGCACGACACCGGACGCCGCGGGCTCGGCCGACAAGATCCGAGAGAGACGGTCTAGCGCGGTTCCCGGACCCGCACCACCTAGCAACTCACAGGTTCACCGCAGGACCTCGAAAGGGTTTGCTCGCTCCCGTCGGTACGGCGCCGGCGGGAAGGGGGTCCTGGCATGCGCAGGAGATGGTGGGCCGCCATGGCGGCCTGCGGCACGCTGCTCGCAGTGGCGGCCTGGACGGCGCTCCCGGCGGACGGGGCCGGGCAGCGGAGCCCGGCGCGCGCCCTGGAGACCGCCGAGCTGGACCTGCTCCACACGGCGGGAGAACTGCTCGTACAGGACTGTATGCGGGCGCAGGGATTCTCGTACTGGCCGGTCCCGCGCGTGCCGCACCCGGACTGGCGGGACTTCCCGTACGGCGTGGACGACGTGGACTGGGCCCGCGTCCACGGGTTCGGGCGCCGGATCGAGCTGCAGCTCGACGAGGAGGCGGCGGCGGGCCCGCGCGCCCGGTACCGGAGCGGGCTGTCCGCGGAGCGGCTGGAGGCTCTCGGAGTGGCCCTCATGGGGCCCGACTCGAAGGGGCTGGCCGTCGAGAACCCGGGCGGCGGCACGCTGAGCCACAGTGACCGGGGCTGCATCACCGCGTCGTGGCGGGAGCTCTACGGGGACGTGCGCCTCTGGTACGGCGCCGACGAGACGGTGAAGCAGCTCGGTGCGGTGCGCACCGGCCGGGTCGGCCAGGACCCCGCGTTCCGGACGGCGCTGGCCGGGTGGAGCGAGTGCGTCGGCCGGCACGGTTTCCCGGCCGTGCACCCCGTCCGGCAGCGCGACGAACAACTGGCACGGACCGGCCCGGCCGCCGAGGCGCAGGACGTACCGATGGCCATCGCCCAGGCCGAGTGCGCCCGCTCGACCGGCCTCGCCGACACCGCTCAGGACCTGCACCGGCGCTACTCGGACATGATCCGCGCCGAGCACGGGGCCGCCTTCGACGCCATGCGGCGGATGCAGGTGGCGGCCCTGCCCACAGCTCGCGATGTGGTCACCCGGCACGCCGGGAGCTGATGTCGCGTACCGCCGACCGGCGGTGAATCACGCACGGCACTACTGGGAGGGAAACCGATGGAGAAGCTGCACAAGCTCAGGACGCTCCTCGCGGGGCTCGCGATCGCCGGTGCGGCGGTGGTGGCCGTTCCGACCGCGGCGCAGGCAGACGGTGGCTGCGGCTACACGAACTTCTGTGCCTACTCGGACGATCACAACTACCTCTACGCGAACGCCGGCAATTCCAACGACTGGCCGTACCAGGTCAAGAACAAGGTCGACTGGGTACGCAACAGCGGCAGCGCCGGCGGCCGCGACCACGTCAACATCTACTACAACGAGAACAACACCGGCGCCTACGCCTGCATCGGGTACGGCACCGAATGGAACCTGCGCAACAACGCGCAGTCGTTCAACTGGACACGCAACAACGACGCCGACGGTCAGTGGAAGGCGGTCCACGACAACGCCGCCTCGCACCGGTGGGTGTACAGC
>NZ_JBSGZP010001064.1:0-1581 GCF_053611065.1 Streptomyces sp. NPDC054840 | reverse complement strand
TCGTACCGCCAAGGGATACGACCGGTACGCGGACGCGCATCCGCCGTGCGATGCGCCGCATCCGACGCCGTGCGCCGCTCCACCGGGGATCACGCGACAGGCCCTCAGACCGTTTCCGCTTCCGCTTCCACGTCCCACGTACGCAGCCGCAGGGGCAGCCGGGCGTCCCCGGCAGCCGTGGGCCGCACCGCGAGCACCTGGTTGACCCCGAGCCGGCCCCGCTCGAAGCCCAGCGCGCAGGCCGCCATGTAGAGCTGCCAGACCCGCGCCCGCCCGGGCGAGGTCAGCCGTACCGCCTCCGCCCAGTGCTCCTCCAGCCGGACCACCCAGGCCCGCAGGGTCAGCCCGTAGTGCTCGCGCAGCGCCTCGACGTCACGGACCTCGAAGCCGGCCCGTTCCAGTTCGCCGACGGTGGTGCCGAGCGGGGAGAGTTCACCGTCGGGGAAGACGTAGGCGTCGATGAACTCGTCGATCCGGTAGGCCTCCTCGTCCGGCTCCGGCCGGCGGGCGATCTGGTGGTTCAGCAGCCGGCCCCCGGGGCGCAGCAGGGCGTGCAGGGTACGGGCGTAGTCCCGGTAGCGGTCGGCTCCGACGTGTTCGGCCATCCCGATGGAGGAAATGGCCTCGTACGGCCCGTCCCTGACGTCCCGGTAGTCCTGGATCCGGATGTCCACCAGGTCGGTCAGTCCCTCGTCCGCGACCCGTTTACGGGCGTACACGGCCTGCTCGCGGGAGAGCGTGACGCCGGTGACGCGGACGCCGTACTCGCGGGCGGCGTGCAGCGCCATGGAGCCCCAGCCGCAGCCGACGTCGAGGAGCCGGTCCCCGGACCGCAGGGCGAGCTTGCGGCAGACCAGGTCGAGCTTGTCGTGCTGGGCCCGCTCCAGGGTGGAGCCGGGGCTCCAGTAGGCGCAGGAGTACACCATGGAGGGGCCCAGGACCCGTTCGTAGAAGGCGTTGCCGACGTCGTAGTGGTGGCTGACGGCCCGGCGGTCGCGACCCTTGCTGTGGAGGGTTCCGCCCCGCCTGGATACCGCCTCCTCGGCGGGGGGCGGGGGCGGGAGCAGCGGTCCGGCGAGGGCGATCAGCTCGCGCGCGGCGGCCCGGTGGGCGGCGTCGCGCCACTTCGCCCCCGGCAGGTCGCGGAGCGCGGGCAGCCCGGCGCGGCGCGCGATGCTCCCGAGGGCCGCGAACGGTCCGGGGCCGCCCTGGACGGTGGAGACGGTGGGGCCGACGGGCGGCAGGTCGGGCTCGCGTTCCCACAGCAGACCCGCCACCCGGTCCAGCAGATCGAACAGACTGCCTTCGACCGTCAGTTCGCCTGCCACCCAGGCTCGGGCCAGACCCAGCTCGCCGGGCCTCCACAGCATCCGCCGCACGGCGCGGCGGTCGTGGATGACGAGTACGGGGCCGTCGGACGGGCCGGCCTCGCTGCCGTCCCAGGCCCGCACACGTACCGGCAGCGGGGCACCCAGCAGGGTCTCGGCAACAACGGCGAGCCGCGGCGCGGCGTCGGTCATGGCGCACCTCCACAAAAGCTCCGACCCCTCGGTCTACCCATCCCGGGCCCCGGGTACGCCG
>NZ_JBSGZP010001063.1:0-1589 GCF_053611065.1 Streptomyces sp. NPDC054840 | reverse complement strand
GCCCTACGATGTGCGCATGAGTGCAGGCAGGCATCTGGCAGGTGCACACGGTGCGCAGCCGGCGCGGGTCACCCAGGGCGCGCCGAGCGCCCGGGTCGCGCCGGAGCGGGGTGACCGGCTGGAGGCCGCGGCGTCCGTGCTCGCCCTGCTCGCCGACCGCACCCGCCTGGCGCTCATGGAACGCCTCGGCCGGGGCGAGGCCGATGTCACCACCCTCACCGAGGCCTGTGGAGCCGCCCGCCCGTCCGTCAGCCAGCACCTCGCCAAGCTCCGTCTGGCCGGGCTCGTCACCACTCGCAAGGACGGCCGCCGGGTCGTCTACGCGCTGGGACACGGCCATCTGCGGCGTCTGGTGGACGAGGCCCTGAACGTCGCCGACCACCAGCTCGGTTCCCTCCCGCCGCACGACTGACCACCACGCCGGCCGGTCGGCGGCCCGCGGCGGGTACGCCGTCCGGAGCCGCACCGGCCGCCCTCTTGCGACGACCGCCTTCCTCACCGCGCACGACGGCCACGTCCGCGCGTGGGCCGCGCGACCTCGGCGACCCGCCTTCCGCCCTCCGGCACCCGTGACCCGCCCCCGCCGCCGCCCCGCCCCGCCCGAACGGCGTACGACAGGTGCACAGGTACGCACATGTTGACTACGCTGGAGCCGACATGCTGTCATCGATCCGCCGACCGGGACGAGACCATGCTGTCCGTACTGCGCAACGGCGCCTATCGCCGCCTGTTCACCGCCCAGGTCATCGCCCTGGTCGGAACCGGCCTCGCCACCGTCGCACTGAGCCTGCTCGCCTACGAACTCGCGGGCGAGCACGCCTCGGCGGTCCTCGGCACCGCCTTCTCGATCAAGATGGTCGCCTACGTCACCATCGCCCCGGTGATCGGCGCGGTCGCCGACCGGATTCCCCGCCGCGTCCTGATGACGGCCATGGACCTGACCCGGGCCGGTGCGGCGGCGGCCCTTCCGTTCGTCACCGAGATCTGGCAGATCCACGTGCTGATCTTCCTGCTCCAGGCGGCGTCGGCGGCGTTCACCCCGACCTTTCAGGCCACCGTCCCCGAGATCCTGCCCGCCGAACGCGACTACACCCGGGCCCTGTCGATGAGCCGACTCGCCTACGACCTGGAGAGCCTCTTCAGTCCGGTCCTGGCCACGGCGCTGCTGAGCCTGGTCTCCTACGACTGGCTCTTCGCCGGCACGACCGTCGGCTTCCTCGCCTCCGCCGCGCTCATCGTCGCCACGGCGCTGCCCGGCCCTGCCCCGGTCGATCGGACCGGCGGCGTCCGGGCCAGGACCTTCTTCGGCACCCGCCTCTTCCGGGCCACGCCCCGACTGCGGGCCCTGCTGGCGCTCGACCTCGCGGTCGCGGCCGCGGGAGCCGTCGTCCTCGTCGACACCGTCTCCCTGGTACGCGGCCACCTGGACCGCCCGGCCGGCGCCGTCCCGCTCGCCCTCGGAGCGTACGGCGCCGGCTCCATGGCGACCGCGCTGCTGCTGCCCCGCCTCCTCCAGCGCTCCACCGACCGTGCCGTGATGCTCCGCGCCGCCTTCGCCCTCCCGGTGGCACTGGCGGCCGGGGCCGCGC
>NZ_JBSGZP010001062.1:0-1594 GCF_053611065.1 Streptomyces sp. NPDC054840 | reverse complement strand
TCCAGGGTGAGTCCGGCGCGGCGGCGCAGCTCGCGCAGCTGCGGGGCCACGGTGGGCGGCTCGTCCACCATGTCTTCGGGACGGGGGCCTGGGGCGGGACCCGAGGCAGGACCGGAGTTCATGTCCCGATTGAGCCAGGATCCTGCCTTCCTGGCAAACCGCCTTACCTCTGAGGCAATTCGACGGCAGGCGGTGGCCGTCGCCTGTTGTGCGCGCGTTGCCGGGGGCATGCGTCAGCGCGGTCGCGCGGGACCCGTCGCCACGAACCGGGAAGCACCGCACCGCCTGACGCCCGGCGAGGGACGGTGGTCGTATCGATCCGTGAGGGCCGGCCGGCCCTCAGGCGTGTGCCGCCAGGACCGTGTCCACCGTGTCCGCCTCGGACGCGTTCTTGTCCGGGCGGTGGCGCAGGACCCGGGCGAAGCGAAGGGCGACCCCCGCCGGGTAGCGCGAGGAGCGCTGCAGGCCGTCGTAGGCGATCTCCACCACCAGCTCGGGCCGCACCCGCACGGTGAAGCCGTCGTCCGAGGTCGCGAGCGCGCGCAGGGCCTCGGTCTGCCAGCGCAGCATCTCGTCGGTCAGCCCCTTGAAGGTCTTGCCCAGCATGGCGTACGTCCCCTCGGCGGTGCGCGCCCCCAGGTGCAGGTTCGACAGCAGCCCGGTGCGTCGCCCGTGGCCCCATTCGGCGGCGAGGACCACCAGGTCCAGGGTGTGCACCGGCTTGACCTTGAGCCAGTGCCTGCCGCGCCGCCCGGCCGCGTACGACGAGTCCAGCCCCTTGACCACGACCCCCTCGTGGCCGCGGCGCAGGGTCTCGGCCCAGAACTCCTCGGCCTCGGCCCCCTGCTCCCCGGGGTCCTCGACGGCGAGGCGGCGGACCCGCGCGTGTTCGGGCACGAGCGCGGCCAGGGCCGCGTACCGCTCGCGCACGGGCAGGTCGAGGAGCACGTCCTCGCCGAGGGCCAGGACGTCGAAGAAATAGGGGGCCACCGGAAGGGTGCGGCGGGCGGCCTCCACGTCGACCCGGGAGCCGACGCGGCTCGCGATCTCCTGGAAGGGGACCGGCCGGCCGTCGGCCGCCTGTCCGATGACCTCTCCGTCGAGGATGAACCGCTCCCCCGGCAGCGACCGGGCCAGCCCCACCACCTCCGGGACCCGCTCGGTGATCTCGTCCAGGGAGCGCGTGTACACCCGTACGTCGGCCCCGTCCCGGTGGACCTGGACGCGGATCCCGTCCAGCTTCTCCTCCACCGCGCACGGCCCGAGCGCGGTCAGCGCCTCGGCGACCGACTTCGCCGTGCCCGCCAGCATCGGCTGGACGGGCTGGCCCACGCGCAGGGCGACCGTGCCCAGTGCCCGCGCCCCGTCGGCCAGCACGGCCGCCGCAACCCGGGGCAGCGAGCCGTCCAGCATCACCGCCCGGCGCAGATCGGCGGCCGGTACTCCGGCGGCCGCGGCCACGCCCTCCAGGGCCACCGCGTCCAGCGCGCCCTGGCGTACCTCGCCGGACAGCAGGCTGCGCAGGAACGCCTGCTCGGCCGCGGTGGCCCGGCCCAGCAGGTCGGCGACGATCCGGCCGCGCAGCGCCACGGAG
>NZ_JBSGZP010001061.1:0-1603 GCF_053611065.1 Streptomyces sp. NPDC054840 | reverse complement strand
CACCACGGCCAGGTGCTCGCCCCGCCCCACCACGAGGTCGAGGCCGTCGATCACGGGGTGCGCGCGGGGCCCGTAGGCGAAGCGGACCCGCCGCAGTTCGACGGCGGGTGCGGGCGGTGCGGGCCGTGCGGGCCGTGCCGGTGGTGCGGGTGGTGCGGGTGGTGCGGGCGGTGCGGGCGGTGCCGGTACCGGCGCCGGGCCCGCCGTCGGGGTTTCGGAGCCCGGCCGCGGCGCCGGTTCCGGATCGCAGAACCGGTCCAGCACCACCAGCAGCCGGGTGCCCGCCGCGCCCACCGCCGTCATCAGCGCGTCCAGGGCGGGCAGCAGCGACTGCACGAGGTAGGTGAGCGCCCCGGCCACCGCCCCGGCGCTGACCCCGCGCCCGAGCAGCCAGGGCGTTCCGGCCAGCAGTACGACGACCGGCAATCGGCCCGCGACGCCCAGGGCCAGCGTGCGCAGGGCGGTCCACCGCGCGAGGCGCCCGGTCAGCCGCTCCTGCTCGGCGATCAGCAGCTCGACCCCGGACCCGGCGCTCGCCCCGCCCCCGCACGCGACCACATCGCGCAACCCCCCCGCGAGTTCGCCCACGCGCGCGGACAGCGACTCGTCGGCGTCGAGCGCCGCGCGCTGCACGCGGGCCATCGGGCGCAGCGTGGCGAGGAAGGCGGCCGTCCCCAGGACCAGCGCGGGCAGTACGAGGACCAGCAGGACAGGGGCCAGCGCGGCCAGCCCGAGCAGCGCGCCCAGGGCGGTGAAGACGAACGACCGGGCGATCAGCACCAGTCCGGCGAAGGAGTCCCGGGCCATCTCGGTCTGCTGGGTCAGCCGGGAGACGGCACCCGAGTCACCGGCCCGGGACTCCCTCGCCGGATCGGCGACGGCCCGCCCGATCGCCTGGCGCACGGAGCGCCGCACCAGGCCGTCGCGCAGCGGTTCGACCAGGTCCGCGAGCCCCCCGAACACCCCGCGCAGGGCGAGGGCGCCGAGCAGGGCGCCCCCACCGGCCACGGCCAGCCAGCCGATGCCGGTACCGGTACGGCCGGTGAGGAACCCGTCGTCGAGGGCGCGGGCCACGGCGTAGCCGCCGAGGAAGGTGTGCGCGGACTCCAGCAGGGACCAGAGCGCGAGCCGGCGCAGGGTCCTGGTCCGGCCGCGCAGGAAGCGGCGACCCTCACGGGACACCCGGCGCCACGTGCCGTACTCGCTCATCGGACCGCCTTCCGGTCGGGCGGCTCCGCGGCCGGTTCCCCTCGCGTTTCCCGCTCGGCCCCTTCGCCGAACACCGCCCGGTAGCCGGGGTCCCGCCACAGCTCCGCGTGCGTACCGGTCGCCCGGACCCGCCCCGCGTCGAGCCAAACGACGAGGTCGGCGAGCGCGGCCGAGGAGATGCGGTGGGCGACGACCAGGCGGGTCCCCGGCCGGACCTCGCGGGCCAGCGCCCGCTCCACCTCGCGGGCGGTGAGGGTGTCCAGACTCGATGTCGCGTCGTCCAGGACCAGCAGCCGCCCCGCACGGCAGAACGCCCTGGCCAGGCCGATGCGTTGCAGCTCCCCGCCGGACAGCGGCGCATCTGCCGGCGCCGTGTCGTACCCCTCGGGCAGGC